>CANQEU010000072.1 GCA_947595635.1 uncultured Clostridia bacterium | reverse complement strand
TGACGAGAACGGTGAGGTTGAAGTAAAAACCTCAGACGGACAAACCGTTAAGGTTTCTACACAAGAGATAAAGGATACAAACGACAATTCAAACACCGGCACAACAACTAAGCCGAGCTCCGGCAGCAATAGCAATACTACATCAAAACCGAGCTCAGGCAGCAATAATTCCACACCGAGCACACCAACACCGGCGCCAAATCCTGCACCAACAGAAAAGCCTACGGAAAAGCCTACGACTCCAAAGCCCACCGAACCTAAAAAAACTTGGCACGAGGCTGTTTACAAGTACGTCAATCACCCGGCAGAAACAAAACAGGTTTGGGTCGTTGACAAGGAAGCTTACACATATGAAGAGCCGGTTTATGAAAGACAAGGAAGAACAATCTGCAACACTTGCGGCGCAGATATTACCGATAATTGTTCTGATCATGTAATCCAACATGCACTTAAGGGCGAAGGCGGAAGCTATCATGATGAATGGCGCAATGTTCAAGTCGGCACAAAAACAATAACCGTACCTGAAGAAGGTCATTACGAAACAAAGGTAGTAAAAGAGGCTTGGACAGAAAAGGTTCTTGTAAAAGAGGCAGGTTACTATTAATAAGCTTTTCACTTTTGGTAAGCATTTCATAGATAAAAGGCAGGGCTTTTGGCTCTGCCTTTTACCTTTCCCCTGTTTTCTTTTTCTGCCGGAAAAACCGGAACCGGTTCCGGTTTCAACTACTGAAAAATGTAAATATCTATATAATTAAAGGAGGAATTTTATTTGGACTGGGGTAATTATATGGATTGGGTTGTTTTAGCGAGCGTAATGGTTATGCTCGGAACATTTATTGCCGATTTATTTAGAAGCAATAAAGATAATAAATCTTTCAAAGGAGAGCATAATAGATTATCAAGTGAACACGATAAACTGTCAAAAGAACATGATAATCTTCACCAGCATATAAACGAAAGTGTAAGCCGTGAAAATGAAATACTCAAAGCGGATACAAGCAGAATAATAGCCCAAAATGAAGCACAAACAACTATGCTTACTGAAATTTACAGCAATAGCAAAAAAAGAGATATTCAGATTGAAAATTTAACAGTAAGTCAACGGGATGCATATCAGCAAATGCAGAAATTTAATTTTTTACTTAGCGAGGTATCTCGATTACAAGCAGAAAACATAGAACTGCGCAAGGAGAATATTCGTTTAGAAAAAAGCAATAAACTTCTAAATAAACAATCTGATAATAAACAGTGTATGAATAAAAATCATCAACAAAAAAAGCTATAAAAAGGCAGGGCTTTTAGCTCTGCCTTTTATCTTTCCCATGTTTTCTTTTTCTGCCGGAAAAACCGGAACCGGTTCCGGTTGTAAGGAAAAACAATAAAACAATAAAGTTTTGATTTTATAAAAAATTGTTTTTAAATTTGACAAAACAGTTGATATTTTTCACCGAAAATGGTATAATTTAAGTGTAAAAAAGATGCTCTCCACCTGATTTTCAGGTCTTACAAGATATGGGCAGATGAGAGCCAAAGCTGCGACAAGAATATATTATGAAAGAAATACATTTAAGAAAGGTGATTAAAATGTTGAAGCAATCAGTTAAGAAATTTATGTTGAGCGCCATTATCGCAGCTATGGCTATAACCGCCGTGAGCTGCTGTGCTGCTCCCCCGGCGAATGTTGATGATAACACCTCAAGCACTATAGAAGCGACAGAGGGCACAGATCCGGAAGTAGTAAAAACAGCCGTAGGTGAAAACACAACGGAAAAAGCAACCGAAAAGCCGACCGAGAAAGCCAAAACCAAGGAGGAAAAAGCTATTGAGGAAAAGGGCTTAAAGGTTGACGACAAGGGCAACGTAACAGATGAAAACGGCAATAAGGTAAAGGTTGACGAGAACGGCAATGTGGAGGTCAAGACTGACGACGGACAAACCGTTAAGGTTTCCACACAGGAGATAAAGGATACAAATAACAACAATTCTAACAGCAATACAAGCAACAATAACAGCACCACTTCAAAGCCAAGCTCAGACAGCAATAGCAACACTACTTCAAAGCCGAGCTCCGGCAGCAATAATTCCACACCGAGCAAGCCGACGCCGACGCCAACAGAAAAACCCACGGAAAAGCCTACAACTCCAAAGCCCACAGAGCCTAAAAAAACTTGGCACGAGGCTGTTTACAAGGATGTCAATCACCCGGCAGAAACAAAACAGGTTTGGGTCGTTGATCAAGAGGCTTACACATATGAGGAGCCGGTTTATGAATGGAAGTACAGGACTATATGTAATTGGTGCGGCGCTGATATAACCGATGATGTTCGAGGACATGGATATAATTATCCCGAACATGGAAATTATCACAGCGAAAAAGTTCAAGTTCAAGTCGGCACAAAAACAATAACCGTACCTGAAGAGGGTCATTACGAAACAAGGGTAGTAAAAGAGGCTTGGACGGAAAAGGTTCTTGTAAAAGAGGCGGGTTATTATTAATAAGCTTTTCACTTTTGGTAAGCATTTCATAGATAAAAGGCAGGGCTTTTAGCTCTGCCTTTTATCTTTCCCCAAATTCTTTTTCTGCCGGAAAAACCGGAACCGGTTCCGGTTTCACAACAAGGAGGTAAATAAAATTGAATAAGCTGCTTTTACGGCGGTCGCTGCTTTATGCACGCGCACCG
>CANQEU010000071.1 GCA_947595635.1 uncultured Clostridia bacterium | reverse complement strand
GCTGACGCCGTCTTTTCCCGCTTTAAAGCTCTTGCCCTGCCGCCCTCGCGACAGCTTTTTTATTATATCAACTACTTCTCCCTTTGTCAAGGATTTTATGGGACTTTTTTGTCGCATTTTCATTATTTGTTTGTAATAGTGTAAAACTTGTTTTTGGCATAGCCGGATATAGAAAAAATATACAAATATTCCAACTCTTTTTTATATAAATAGTTTATAGATTTTTTGTAGTTTAATGCTATAATAAATACATAGTTTTTCACTTTATAAGGGGATGAATTTATGAGCTGTAAGCACATTATTACTGTCGGCCGTCAATTCGGCAGCGGAGGACGTGAGCTTGGTAAGGCTGTAGCCGACGCTCTTGGAATTAAATACTATGACAAGGAGCTTATCTCTCTTGCCGCTAAGGAGAGCGGATATAATCCTGAAATATTTGAAAATGTTGACGAGCGTGCTACAAACAGCCTCTTATACAGCTTGTCTATGGGAATATACAATATAGGAAACGGCTACGCGCCGATGAGCGATATGCCGGTAAACGACCAGCTGTATTTACTTCAACATAAAATAATCCGTGAGCTTGCCGCTTCTCCGTGCGTTATCGTAGGCAGGTGCGCAGACTATATTTTAAGGGACAACAAAAATCTTCTCCGCTTATTCATATACGCCAATATGGAGGACAGAATTAAAAACGCCGTTAAGATCCATAATGTTCCCGAAAACAAGGCTGAAAGCGTTATTAAAAAAACCGACAAGACGAGAGCCAACTATTACAGCTTTTATTCTAACAGAAAATGGGGCAGCATTGATAACTACGATCTTTGCATTAACACCTCTACTATCCCCCGTGAGGCCGCGATTAAAATGATATGCAGTATTGTTGAATGATGTATAAAGCCGCCGCACTCGGACAAAGCCGGTTCAGTGCGGCGAACGTGTTATATAATCGGCAAGAGCCCGACCTTTAACAAGGCCGGGCTCTTGCAGTATTAAATTGTTTGCCCCTATAACGCAACGAGGGCTTGCTCCTGATACATATATATTCAACGCGCGTTATGATTATTCAAAAATTCATCCGGGTCAACAGGCTTTCCGTCAACCGCCATTTCCAAATGAAGATGGTAGCCGTCCTTTTTCTCTCCTGATATTTCGCCAATAGTTCCCATAACATCGCCGGCGCTCAGATGAGAGCCGATTTTCAAGCCTTCGTTCGGGGTTACTCCGCAGTATGTGGCTACGCTTCCGTCGTTATTTTCCACGATTACTATACCGCCCATAATTTCATCTGTTTTTATCTCTTTCACCGTTCCAGATGACATCATATGAACAGACGCGTCTTTCTCGCTTTTGTAGTCACAGCCTATATGGGTACGATAATCACCGAAGGTTTTTGACTTTATCGGCACTTCCGCGCTGTACGCCTTTAAAAGCTCGTTTCCCACAGGATAGAAATACTGCTCCTGCTCAGCCTCTGTTTCCTGTTCGGTTTCGGCTTCGGTCGTGTCGGGAAGCGACTGCTCAAACTGATTTTCTACCCTTGCCGTTTCCGGCTGTGTGGGCGGCAGAGTTTCCTCAGGCGACGATGATGAGGCGGCTTCGCCGGTTTCCGCTTCGCTGCTTTTTGTCTGCGGTACACTCGGCTGCATATAATCGCTCACCGAGGCGTATGCCGACCACGCGGCGCCTATCATTGCTATCATACATAAGGAAAAAATTATATAAAAGCCCTTTGTGTTTTTTCTTCTTTTTTTATTTTTATTATCTTTATTGGTTTCAGGTTCCATATTATCCATTTTCATTCCTCCGTTTATTAGTCAGGCTCTTTGCACAAGCTTGCTTTGTAAACATATTATTGACACAAAATCGTGCCGTTATTCGGTAATAATAAAAAAGGCTCTTACTTATTTTTTTGGCAAAATCTAAGCTTTGAGCAATAAAGTGAAAACAAATTATTATTATTCTGTGAATTTAAGCATTATTATTCTTGTAGAGCGGAGAAATTTGTGATAATATATGTGTAAGTTTTAACAATGGAATGACAAATCTAAAGTAAGCCTTATCCCTAATATGCCGAACCTTTCTACGGTAATGCGGCATACGAACCAACAGGAGGTAAAAAATTTGAAATTAAAAAATAAGATAATATCATTGACTCTATGTATATGCGCCGTTTCGGCGGCAGCTTCAGTTAACGTATTCGCACTGCCGAGCTCCGACGAGGCGGTTTCGAGCGTACCGGAGGCTCCTGTTACGTCGCAGCCGGACGAGCCGCCGGCAGTACAGAGCGAGCATGTATACAGCGAACCGGAGGGCAACTATTCATCCTCATATGACGCTCCGTCAAACAACGCGGTTGAAACGCCGACGCAAAATTACAGCAACGACTACAACAATAATTACAGCAATGATTACAACAATTATAACGATTACAACAACGTTCAAGGCGACAATTATCAGCCGCCAAACAATAACAACACTATTACAGGCAACACCTATTCACCGAGCAATGCGCCGTATCAAGGAAACACCGGGCCGGGATACGAATACACCGAGGACGGAGAAAACACATATGAGACCGATGTTGACAACAAGCTTTTTGACGCAAGCTCTGATATTGACAACAACGGCATAAGCTCAGACGACTGGGATATAGCTTTGGAGCTTGACGAAACAGGCTCAGGCGATGATTTTAATTTTATAAAGAATAATAATTCAAGCGAGGATTCGGTTCTTTACCAGCTTATGCTTTACGGCGGAGTTTTACTGATTGCCGTTGGAATTGTAGGAATAATTCTTGTTATTGTTTTGACCGTAAAGGCTAAAAAAAGAAATAAGCTTGCAGCGCACGGCTCGGATATTACCTTAGAGTCCTTATCCTCAGATAAAATTTATAAGGATCCAAATAAATCCGGCTCATCAGATGTTGACATAAGCAAAGCTGACACTGATGAGATTGACCTTTCAAAATACGACAAATATCTTTAATGCTAAAACGGCTCCCACAAAACTGTGGGAGCCGTCAGTTTTTAAAAAAGTTTTTTATGTACTCCTTGAACCGCAGTCGGCGCTGCCGTGCAGCGGGACTGCTGCTTAAGGTTTTATTTTTGCAGGAGAAGCTTCGCTTCTCCTGCACCTCATCATTCTCGCACAAGGAATTTTGCTTGATTAAGCTTTTGTGCCCGCAAAGCGAATTAAATAAAATAATTCTTTGAGAGAGCAGGTGGGGGGTTACGGGGGAGCGACAGCTCCCCCGTTAATATAACATAAAATTAAAGCAGCAGCGTTACCGGCGCAAGTCGGTAACGCTGCGGTCATAGGAATATAAAACAAAATTTTTATCCTATG
>CANQEU010000070.1 GCA_947595635.1 uncultured Clostridia bacterium | reverse complement strand
GTCGACGGTTCGAACCCGTTCCGGGTCGCCAAATTTGCCTTTGTAGCTCAGTCGGTAGAGCAGAGGACTGAAAATCCTCGTGTCGATGGTTCGATTCCGTCCGAAGGCACCATATGCGGATGTAGCTCATCTGGTAGAGCGCCACCTTGCCAAGGTGGAGGTAGCGAGTTCGAGCCTCGTCATCCGCTCCATAAGCACTTAATTTATTTAAGTGCTTTTATTAAACCGCTTCCCCTATTGAGGATTCGGTAAACACGGCGACATAGCCAAGTGGTAAGGCATGGGTCTGCAAAACCCTGATTCCCCGGTTCAAATCCGGGTGTCGCCTCCAAAAAATCTGCTCTGCATTCATTTGCAGAGCAGATTAAAAAAATGGGAGCATAGCTCAGCTGGGAGAGCATCTGCCTTACAAGCAGAGGGTCATAGGTTCGAGCCCTATTGTTCCCACCATTTTTGGCCCGGTAGTTCAGTTGGTTAGAACGCTAGCCTGTCACGCTAGAGGTCGACGGTTCGAACCCGTTCCGGGTCGCCAGCTTTTTTATGCGGTTTGACCGCATTTTTGCGGATGTAGCTCATCTGGTAGAGCGCCACCTTGCCAAGGTGGAGGTAGCGAGTTCGAGCCTCGTCATCCGCTCCACTTTTTTTGACAGCCTGCTTTGGCGGCTGTTGCGGCAATTTAATACCATTGCGGGGGTATAGCTCAGCTGGGAGAGCGCTTGAATGGCATTCAAGAGGTCAGCGGTTCGATCCCGCTTATCTCCACCAAAAGCATAAAAACCGCCATTATAGGCGGCTTTTGTGTTTTTATACACGTTTTTTACACGTTTTTTGCGTTATATTATCTAAAATCTTAATTGCACGCTCCTCTTCACGCGGATATAAGTGTGCGTAGGTATTCCATGTTTGCTCTATTTTTGAATGACCAAGCCGCCGGGCAATTTCCTGTATGTTTATTCCCTCATTTGCCAGCAAGGACGCATGGCTGTGTCTGAAATCGTGTATGCGTATATGCAACAATCCGGCTTTTTTTGCAAATTCCCTGTTTTTATTGTCTAAAGCAGTATCTCCCAAACAACTGATCCCTCCGCACACGCGCAGATCATCGCTATATTTGACATTAGTTGCGGATTGGTATCTGTTATGATGTTCGTCTAATATTTCCTTTAGGGGCGTTGGCATTTGTATAGTCCTGTACGATGTTTTGTTTTTAGGCGGGGTTTCTATAAATTTAACACCCTTAATTTTTTGAGACACGGATCTCCGTACATTTATCATATTCCCATCTATATCGGACCATTTGAGTGCATTAATTTCTCCTTTTCTCATACCTGTATAATATGCAATCGAAAAAAACACATAATAACCCCAATCAATTAATGTGTTATTTTGTTCCGCTATTTTTCTTGCCTCGGTGATATATCGCAAAAATTCTTCGGGCGTGTAGTAGTTAATTTTGTCTTTAGGCGGTGTAAAGTCTTTGTCCTTAAAGTTACCGACGGTAATTAAGGGATTTCGAGTTATATATTCCATCTTGACGGCATAGTTTAACAGCGCACGCAGCTCACCATACTGATTTCTTTGTGTTGAAGATGATATTCCCTGATTAGCTATTGTTTGCTTCCATTTTTGTAGTACAGGTGCTGATAACCGATTGAGCCGGGTATCACCCAAATAAGGAATAACATATCGTTCCAAATTTCGCCGCGTTTTGTCATATGAAGTAATGCGAACATCATTCTTTTTTGCTACCATATATTCATCATAAAGAGATTTTACGGTCATGCGTGTATCGATGCTGACTTGTGAGCCACTGCGATATTCCTTTTGAAGTTGTGATTCAAGCGTTTTTGCCTCCGTGCTGCCATAAACAACTCTGTCAATTTGGTGCTGCTGACCAGATGCATCAGTATAGTTAATGCGAACGCGGTATTTTTGTTTGCCGTTTTTACTGCCCTTCATTTTATAAATTGGCATAATCATACTTCTTTCTATAAAGCGTCAATATAGCACTCGGATGTTTGTCCGGGTGCTATTTTTTTACCCGGATCCAAAATATATAGGATTGCTATCTATCCTTTAAGCCTCTTTAGCTCCGAAAAGTTGATTATTTTTAATATATCGTCCGCTTAAAACAAGATCGGCAGAATAATCTAGCAGCTTAATCTGACCGTCGTCATTTAATTTATCATAGTTGTTTAACAGCTTTTGCTTGTTATCGTCTCCAGTTTCAATGGAGGCGATTATTTTTTTATCTTTTTCTGTTTGGGTCTCCCCTACTCTGCCTAAAAGATAATCGATGGATGTTTCAAAATAGTCAGCAATCTTAATTAATACATCTGCGGGAGGAATGGTGCCGTTTTTCCATTTTGTTACTGCCCCAGATGACACGCCAATCTGTTGTGCGAGGGGATTAGGCTTTGTTTTTTTTTCGATACACAAATTATAAAACCTTGTCCAAAAAACCATTAACTGTTTCCTCCTAACAAAATCTCACAAAAATGAGAAAGTGTATTTATGCAATTAGCAGAATTTCTCAAGTATGTAAGATTTTTTATTGACCATCTCACGTTCGTGAGATATAATGTAGCTGTAGTAACTTACTAACTAAATGTTACCACAGTTACAAGTTAAAAACAACAGAACGGAGGTAAAAAATATGAGTATTGGCGAAAACATAAAAAAAATTCGTAACAATAGCGGATTGACACAAGAAGCACTTGCCAATGAAGTTGGTATAACTCGGCCGATGTTGGCGCAAATTGAGCGCGGAACAAAAACACTAACGCTGCCATTGGCTCTTGCCCTTGCTGACGAACTTCATTGCTCGGTCTACGATTTTGTATCAGTAAAAGAAAGAGGATGAAACAAATGATGAATATACCGCAAATTTCAAGTGTTGAGATTGCCGTAAAGCTTTATTATGAACGACTTTCATTATTTAACAAGGACATTAAAGAATTGTTTCCCGGCATTGGAACAAACACTGTACAGGAATTAAAGAAATGTGCAAGGGATAAAGCTGATGAGATGGGCAAAATGCAGTATAACAGCAGATCCGTACTGACCGAATGTGCTTATTTAGCTTGGGGATTGGATATTGATTCGCTTGAACGTCGACTTAATAAAATACGGAAATATCAGGAAATTAAATGAAGCAGAATTCATAAAGCCCAATAAATTTAAAAGCGTTCTTAAAACTCATGTTCTGGCGGAATAATATTCCGCCGAAGCTAATGCGGCTACATTGATTTTCAATGCAACGGTTGCAAGCCCGTGAAAACGCAGAGCAGCAAATTTAATATTAGTATTCAGGTATATCCTCTCAAAATTCTTAGCCTGACGGGATTTTGGATGCACACCGTTGATCCTGATAGAAAAAATAACGGGTAGGTTCGTACAGCCACCGCACAGCAGTGTACACAGGGTTTAGCTTTTGCGTAAATAAGAGAACTTGATAATAGGATAGAATTTTGTTATCTGCGCAAAAGCGGAACCGGTTCCGGTACATTGGTTGCAATTCATTAAAAAAAATTATATAATTGAGGTGAAATCGTGAGTATAGCCG
>CANQEU010000069.1 GCA_947595635.1 uncultured Clostridia bacterium | reverse complement strand
TTCTTTCCCACGAGGGAAAGAAAGTGCCTGCCCGGCACGAGGGCGAAGTAGAGTTATAAATCTTATTTTTCAAAGCATAAAAAGCTTTAATTTTAAATTAAATTTAGTTTTGTGCCTTTTTACCGCATCGTTATCAACTTGCGCCGATAACGATGCTACTTTTAAGTTAGAGTTTAAACGGGGGAGCTGACGCTCCCCCGTAACCCCCCACCTGCTCGCACAAAAAATTATTTATATTTTAAATCCGCTTTACGGCATAAAAGCCAAATCAAGCAAATTTCCTTGTGCAAGAATGTAAAGGTGCAGGAGAAGCAAAGCTTCTCCTGCAAAAAAATAAAATCTTAAGCTGTACTGATTGTGGCGGAATAACCCCAAACGCAAAAAAGCAGATATTATTCCTCAAGGAATAATATCTGCTTTTTTTTACTGAGTGCTGCGACTCATATGAGAATCTGCCGCCTCGGTGTCACGGAATAGCAGCGAGATACACCATATTGCTGAAAGGGCAACAAGTGTATAAATAATTCTGCTGATAATTCCGCTTTGTCCGCCGAAGATCCAGGCGACAATGTCAAACTGGAAAATGCCGATTGCTCCCCAGTTCAATCCTCCGATGATGAGCAGTATAAGGCAAATTTTATCAAGCACGTTTATTCCTCCTTTTTATATTTGCTCTTATTATTGACAAACGGAGAAATTATATGCACTTAATAAATAATAAATTTTATTTCTTACGCTTAATTATGAATCAGCGTTATAAAACAAAAAGACCGACCAAAAGAAGAATAACAGAGGCGATAACGAATAGCAGGGCAAATATTCTCATCAGTAATACAGCTTTTTTGATTTTGTATTTTTTTGTTATGCTCTCCGGCGCAAACGGAAAAATCGCGAAGATTATGCCGATAATAAACAAAAACGCCGCGCAGCACAAAGCTCCAAGCTTCGGCATAAACGCTATTGCGATAATCACGCTGACCATAATGCCGAGAAAGGCGATGCAGTTTACAGCCGAAACTATTTTCTCTGAGCGCTTTTCTTTGTTGAAGAAAATTTTTGCGTTTTTTTCACATTCGTCGCAGCAGTATTGCTTGCTGTAGTCGATTTCCCTTGCGCAGTATTCACATTGCTTCATAAAATCAAGTCCTTAATAATATTTTTTAAAATTATAAAATCCTGCTTAATATATCCGTCGCTTTATTATGAGCATGAAAAAATAATTGAGAGGTCAATTAAGTATGCCCTTAAAGCTTCGCTTTGATTTAAATAAAGTTTAAACCAAAACGTCAATTTTTGCAATGTTAAAATGCGCTTAAAATAAAAAAGAACGGTGGACAAATAGAAATAAAGCATTATAATTATGATATGACGAAATTATTAAGCTTAAGGAGAAAAATGAAAAATAATATTAACGCTTGTCGTGCCGCAGGCAGGACACAAGCCATGCCGAATGGTCTAATTAAGCTGATTGCGGCTTTACTTTTATTCAATACAACCGTTTTTTCATGTATATCTCTAACAGGCTGTAGGGCTGAGGAGAAAAAATATGAAGCACAGCTTTTTGCAATGGATACGGTGATAGATTTGTGCTTTTACGGCAGCGACGGCAGCAAAACGGTCAGCGCCGAGCTTAACAGGCTTGAATCGCTTTTTTCTGTAACAAGGGAAAAAAGCGACATATCAAAAATCAATAATTCAAACGGAACGGCACAAAGGGTCAGCGACGACACATTAAAGGTGCTTGAATACGCAGACAAAGCGTATTCAATGTCAAACGGCTTGTTTGACCCGACGATATATCCGCTGCTCAAGCTCTGGGGCTTTACCACGGACAAATATAAGGTTCCCTCAGACAGCGAAATATCAAGAGCGATAAAAGCGGTTGACTATTCAAGGGTTAAAACAGAGGGCAATTATGTAAGCGTTCCAAAGGGAACACAGCTTGACCTTGGTGGAATAGGCAAGGGCTATGCCGGCGATAAATGCCGCGAACAGCTTTTGAAAAGCAACATAAAGTCTGCTGTTGTAACGCTTGGCGGCAATGTTTGCACGATTGGGCTTAAGCCCGACGGCTCAAAATGGCGAATCGCGCTTAAAAATCCCGATGGCGGCGATTACCTGTGCAGCATAGATGTCGGAGAATGCTCTGTTGTAACGTCGGGCGGCTACGAGCGCCGATTTGAAAGCGAAGGCAAGGTATATCATCATATTATCGACCCAAGAACAGGAAAGCCTGCCGACAGCGGCTTTAAATCGGTGACGGTAATATGTCATAACGGCGCTATGGCTGACGCGTTGTCTACGGCGTTCTTTATCGGCGGAGAGGAGCTTATAAAGGACTGCCTTAAAAAGGACGGCGACATAGAGGCGATTGCATACGCAAACGACGGAAGATTGCTTATAAGTCGTGGACTCGAAAGCGATGTTGTGTTAAACGGAGCGGTTCGGGAGGATAAGGTAGAAATTATAAACTGAGCGCTTGACAATGGCATTTGTTAAGAAAGGATTAAGAAGCAGGGACATTATTAATAAAATATTAATTGATATTCGAATAATATTAGTTTATAATGTGAATTGGTTGTGATGCGGCAGATAATTTATATTTGCCGCTTATTAATGCCATACTGCGTGGGGGAATAAGAATTGAAGTTCAGATATTCTTCAAAACAATTGCTATCAGCCTTTCTGACAATAACCGTTTGCAGTCTTGTCTTTTCCGTAACTGCATATGCCGACGAGGAAAAGATATGCACGGTAAACGATAAAAGCTTTAATTGCGGAGATACGCTGACATATACTCTCAAAATAAAAAATGCGTCCGACAAATTTTCAGGCATAAACGTCTCTGTTTATTACGACCCATCGTGCCTTGAGCTTGACGCCGGCAGAATAAGCGTCCCTGTTTTTTCAAATGCAATATTTACCTCCGAACCGAGCGGTGAGATAAGATTCAGCGCGATAAATGCGGCGCAGGGCTATGACCTGAGAAAGGGCGGAACTGTTATAGCCGCTCCGTTCAAAATCAAAAGCGGCGCAAAGGAAAAGACTGACATTACATTTTCCATAAAAGAAGCATACGGTATGGATATTGAGAATAACGAAGGCGCGGTTGATTTTGAAACACAGGTTGAAATAAAAAACGGAACCAATGACGAACGGGACATTGTAGCGCCGCAAAATATTGATGAAATCGAAAGAGAGCTGACCGGAGAAAACAACGCGGCAGCGTATAACAAAGGTGAACCTGCAAAATGGACGGCGGTCGGAATTTCTGCTGCGGCAGTCATAGTGCTGTGTGTTGCGGCAGTGTTTTTAATTTACAAAAAAAGACATAGATAACGCCATTTAATAATGCTTGAATTTACATTATAAGCAAAAACGCCCTTATACCACGATTTTGCATTATGCGCCCCTGTTTATAGACCGAATATTAAGTAAATTGAGCTTAAAAACTGTTTGCTTCGATTAATTCTTATCGGCAAAAATACCAATAATTAAAGAGTTTATGTGTTGAAATTCAACAAATATTCAAGATTATCAGAAAATCTATTGAACAAATAATTACACTGTTGTATAATATAAACGAAGCATTTGCTGGAATTTTAATTTTATAATAATGAGGAGGATTTCTGACAATGTTCAAAAAAGAAAGCAAAGTTATTGCAATCATACTCACATTGGTTCTTGTTCTTTCAATGTGCTGTATGTCAGTAACGGCCGCTGAAGAGGATCTTACTAACACAAAAACAGTTCAAGTAACTGCCGGCGAAGAGATAACATATAATGTTTATCTTTCTTACGCCGATTCATTTGAGGGCATTCAGTTCAGCATTAATTATGGTGATAAGCTCGCTTATTCAGATAAGCTTACATCTATCACCACAGAGCGTGACCAGGCAAAGTTCCTTATGCCTGAGCTCTATGATCAGGGTGGCAATGTGCTCGTAAACATGGAGTATGAGCCCAACACCATTGGCTGCAGTGATATGAATGTTCTTGAGCCCGGTAATGTATTCGACAGTGAAATGCTGCTCATAACTCTTCCGCTTGTAGCTAAGGAAGACGGCGAGGCAACAATTTCATTTGAAATCGAAGAAATGTATAATATGGATGAATCAAATGTTGATGTAAACACTCTTAAAACAAGAGTTGAGGTTGTCGGCGGTTCTGTTGTAGATCCTACAACTCCTGACCCGGGCGAGACCTGGTATGTAGTTGGTGACGCATCTCTTT
>CANQEU010000068.1 GCA_947595635.1 uncultured Clostridia bacterium | reverse complement strand
GCTTCTCCTGCACCTCATCATTCTCGCACAAGGGAATTTTGCTTGATTAAGCTTTTATACCCGTAAATA
Source organism: uncultured Clostridia bacterium (assembly GCA_947595635.1). Lineage (GTDB taxonomy): Bacteria > Bacillota > Clostridia > Oscillospirales > Acutalibacteraceae > UBA7067. Next base: position 4,282 of record CANQEU010000068.1, on the reverse strand, counting down.
AGCCTTTACAATATGAATTAAAATCAAAGTATTTTTTTGAGCGAACAAAAAAGGAGGATTTGAAGGGGGAGCGTCAGCTCCCCCTTTGATATAACATAATATTAAAGCAGCCGCATTACCGGCGCAAGTCGGTAATGCTGCGGTCATAGGAATATAAAACAAAATTTTATCCTATAACTCCTTGAACCGCAGTCGGCGCTGCTGCGCAGCGGGACTGCTGCTTAAGGTTTTATTTTTTTGCAGGAGAAGCTTCGCTTCTCCTGCACCTCATCATTCTCGCACAAGGGAATTTTGCTTAATTAAGCTTTTATACCCGTAAATAAGCCTTTACAACATGAATTAAAATCAAAGTATTTTTTTGAGCGAACAAAAAGGGGGATTTAAAGTGGGGAGCGTAAGCTCCACGTTTAAAACCAAATTTTAAAGCTATAGCAGGCGATAACTTATCAAAAAATAGGTTTATCGACAAACTCAGCCGTCCGATGCTTCAGGCGGCTCAATTTTTATCATTTTATAAAATTAACATTCATACAGATTCTTAAATAGATTTTAATTAAAAAATTAAAGCCTTGACAAACGGTTTCCCTGATTAATTGTTTTACTCCATACGCTCAATTCTGCTTTTTCACTATTCCGTACTCGTCGTCAAGACGGTAATAATGACAGTCGTCAAAGGCGTTGTGCATAAACTTTACCATCTCGTCCTCGTCGAGATTTACCTCACAAACACTGTATCCCAGCTCGTCGTCATATATATAATGAACGCAGGAGTCGCAGTTTGACCTCCCAAGCATCACTTTTTTCCTCCCTTTATCCTTTCCCAATAGGCTTTATAAGCCTGTTCGTTTTTATTGTCGCCAAATTCATAATATACCCTGTCCTTTATATTATCGGGCAGGTATTGCTGCTGCACCCAATGGTTCGGATAATCATGAGGATACTCATAAAACTGTCCCTTATTCTCACAATCCTCACCGTCAAAATGCTTATTTTGAAGCTGGCGAGGTATTTGACCGTATTTGCCGGACTTAAGATCCTGCATGGCAGAATTTATCGCTTTATATGCGCTTGTGCTTTTTGGCGCATTGCATACAAGTATAACCGCGTCGGCAAGGGGTATTCTCGCCTCCGGCAGTCCAACCGCCTGCGCTATATCTACACACGACTTTACAATAGGTATTATCTGCGGATATGCAAGCCCTACGTCCTCACAGGCACACACCATAAGCCTTCGGCACGCCGAAGGAAGATCTCCCGCTTCAAGCAGTCTTGCAAGATAGTGTATTGCGGCGTCCGGGTCGGAGCCTCGCATTGATTTTTGATAAGCCGACACAATATCATAATGCTCGTCGCCGTCCTTGTCATACCGCACAGCGCTTTTTTGCGTAAGCTGTCGGGCAAGCTCGTTTGTTATAATACGCTTTCCGTCCGTTCTGTCGGCGGCAAGCGCACAAAGCTCCACTGCGTTAAGCGCCTTTCTCACATCGCCTCCGCAGGCTGTGGCTATATACGAAACAGTGTCGTCCTCAACCTCTATATCCTCGCCGGTTTCATTTTCAAGATAATCAAATGCACGCCATATTGACTTTTCTACGCTGTGAGGGTCTATTGTTTTAAATTCAAACACCGTGCAGCGGCTTAATATCGCGTTATACACATAAAAATAAGGGTTTTCGGTAGTTGAAGCTATTAGAGTAATTTTTCCGTTTTCAAGGTATTCAAGCAGAGTCTGCTGCTGCTTTTTGTTAAAATACTGTATTTCGTCAAGATACAACAAAATTCCGTTCATTCCGCCGAATGTGCCAAGCTCAGAAACTATCTCTTTAATGTCGGCGGTCGAGGCGGTCGTACCGTTTAACTTTTTAAGACTGCGGTTAGTCTGGCGCGCTATAATTGAAGCAACCGTGCTTTTTCCAACGCCCGAAGGTCCGTAAAAAATCATATTTGGAATTTCTTCGCTTTCAATTATCCTTCTGAGAGCCTTATCTTTTCCGAGAAGATGCTCCTGCCCGACAACCTGCTCCAGCGTTGTTGGTCTTATTCTGTCGGCAAGCGGTGATGTATTCAATTAAGTCGCCTCCTGTGATAATATTCTGTAAAAAAATGCGCTGTCCGGATAAATCTATCTCAAAGACAGCGCAATGATTTTTTAATCGGAGCAAAGATTAGAATATGTCCGCCTAATCAGGCTGCGGCAGAGCGCTGAGCATATTAAAACTCAATCTACAACGATTACTCATACAACGGATATTTTGCGCAAAGCTCCGTAACGCCTGCCCTTACGGCATCGGCGTTGCCCTCAAAGTCCTCGGTCACCATTGTTATAAACTGAGCTATCTTATCCATATCTTCCTCTTTAAAGCCCCTTGTGGTAACCGCCGCTGTGCCCATTCTTACGCCGCTTGTCACAAACGGGCTTCTCGGTTCGTTTGGAACCGTATTTTTATTAGCTGTGATATAAACCTCGTCAAGACGATGTTCAAGCTCCTTGCCAGTAAGCTCGGTTTCCTTTAAATCAAGCAAAAGCACATGATTGTCCGTTCCGCCGGATACAAGCTTATGTCCCCTTGAAATGAGTCCCTCTGCAAGAGCCTTGCAGTTTTTCACAATTTGCTCGCCGTATGTTTTGAACTCGGGCTTTAACGCCTCTCCGAGACAAACCGCTTTCGCGGCTATTGTGTGCATAAGCGGCCCGCCCTGTGTTCCGGGGAATATGGCCTTGTCTATAGCCTTTGCAAATTCCTCCTTGCAAAGGATAAGTCCGCCTCTCGGGCCTCTCAGCGTCTTATGCGTAGTTGTTGTAACAAAATGGGCGTGCTCAACAGGATTTGGATGAACTCCTGCCGCAACAAGGCCTGCTATGTGCGCCATATCAACCATAAGATAAGCACCGCAGGCGTCTGCTATCTCACGGAATTTTTTAAAGTCTATTATTCTCGGATACGCGCTCGCTCCGCACACAATAAGCTTTGGCTTACAATCAATAGCCTGCTGCATAACCTTGTCGTAATCTATTACATGAGTGACGGGATCTACTCCGTATGACACAAAGTTATAGTATTTGCCACTTAAATTTACCGGTGAACCATGTGTAAGATGACCGCCCTCGCTTAAATTCATTCCCATTACCGTGTCGCCGGGCTCAAGCATTGCAAAATAAACCGCCATATTAGCCTGCGCACCCGAGTGCGGCTGAACATTGGCGTGCTCTGCGCCAAAAAGCTCACAGGCTCTTTTACGCGCTATCTCCTCAACAACGTCAACGCACTGGCAGCCGCCGTAATAGCGCTTTCCGGGGTAACCCTCGGCATACTTGTTTGTCAGCACGCTGCCCATTGCCGCCATAACAGCCGGAGAAACTATATTCTCAGAGGCAATAAGCTCAATATTTCTTCTTTGTCTTTTCAGCTCGTCGTTCATTGCGTCGGCAACATCGCTGTCATATTTGCCGACAAAGCCTATTGTATCAACTATGTCATTATACATCGCTCACACTTCCCTTTCGCATTTTGTTTTATTCCCTTCTATTATAGGTCAAGCAGGCGGCTTTTGCAACAAAATTTATAAATTTCATTAACAAACCTACTAAGCCAACGCTGATTTGGCTGATATTTAATTTACACTAAAATCAGGAAGTCCTCTCCTTTCGGAGAGGACTTCCCTTAGCTATTTTTATGCTGAATAATCTTGCCTTTATCCAACACATTTGGCACAAACATTTATAAATTTATTGTGTTACTTTGAATTAATCTTCTTTTACTCTCTTGCGAGTAAATACTACTACTCCGGCTGCTGCCGCAAGTATCAGGAGAAGCATTGCTACATTTGCGCTGTCGCCTGTAGCAACCTTGCCCGGTGTTGATGATGAACTTCCGCCCGAGGTTGTTCCGCCCGAGGTTGTTCCGCCGGAGGTTGAACCGCCGCTGCCGCCCGGTGTGCTTGTCGGAGCTTCTGTCGGTGCGTCTGTCGGAGCAGCTGTAGGCTCATCTGACGGAGCGTCTGTCGGCTCGTCTGACGGTGCGTCTGTAGGCTCATCTGACGGAGCGTCTGTCGGCTCATCTGACGGTGCGTCTGTCGGCTCATCTGACGGTGCGTCTGTCGGCTCATCTGACGGAGCGTCAGTCGGCTCATCTGTCGGTACGTCTGTAGGCTCGTCTGTCGGAGCATCTGTAGGCTCGTCTGTCGGAGCATCTGTAGGCTCGTCAGTCGGCTCGTCAGTCGGAGCATCTGTAGGCTCGTCTGTCGGCTCGACAGTCGGCTCGTCAGTCGGCTCATCTGTAGG
>CANQEU010000067.1 GCA_947595635.1 uncultured Clostridia bacterium | reverse complement strand
GTGGACGCAATAGTTAACGCGGCAAACTCTCAAATGCTGGGCTGCTTTGTGCCTATGCACCTGTGCATTGATAACTGCATACATACATTCGCAGGAGTGCAGCTCAGAGAAGAATGCAGCAGACAAATGAATCAGCTTCGCATAAAATACGGCAGTTCTTACGAACAGCCTACAGCAGTCCCAATGCTAACAGACGCATATAATCTTCCGGCAAATAAGATTATCCATATTGTTGGCCCGATCATATACCACGGGGTAACGCCTGAGCTTGAAAAGGATCTTGCGGACTGTTACATTAACACGCTTAATATGTGTCTGGAAAACGGTCTTAAAAGCGTGGCGTTCTGCTGTATTTCCACTGGCGTGTTTCACTTTCCTAATAAACGGGCTGCTGAAATTGCGGTCAATACCGTGGAGAAATGGCTGTCTGAGCATATTGGAGTTATGGATAGAATAATTTTTAATGTTTTTAAGGATGAGGATATGAAATACTATGAAGAGCTTATACGATGACTTTGGAAACGGCTATCATAAAAGCATTAAAAACGAATCTGACGCGGTCGGGCATTCAGGCAATAGCAGCTATTCAGAAAAAGAAAAGAAAGATGATAACATTGCCAGACTGAAGCAAGCGATAAAAGCAGCGGACGCAGTCGTTATCGGCGCGGGAGCCGGTCTTTCCACATCCGCCGGTCTGACATACAGCGGAGAGCGTTTTGAACGGTATTTTTCAGATTTTGCCGACAAATATGACTTTAAGGATATGTATTCAGGCGGCTTTTATCCCTTTTCCACACCTGAGGAGTTTTGGGCATATTGGAGCCGTTATATCCTTATCAACCGATACACGGACGCTCCGAGGTCTGTATATCGGGATTTGTTATCGCTCGTGAAGGATAAGGACTATTTTGTTATTACCACAAATGTGGATCATCAATTTCAGAAAGCAGGATTCGATAAAAAGCGGCTTTTCTATACGCAGGGCGATTACGGACTGTTTCAATGCTCCGAGCCGTGCCGTCAGGAAACCTTTGATAACGAGGATATAATTCGGCAGATGGCAGAGCGGCAAAAGGATATGCGTATTCCGTCAGAGCTTGTTCCCGTCTGCCCTCATTGCGGAAAACCCATGACAATGAATCTGCGCTCCGACGACCGATTTGCGGAGGATGAGGGCTGGCACCGGGCGGCACAGCGGTATGAGAACTTCCTGCGGACACGGAGAAACGGTCGGATTCTGTTCCTTGAACTCGGTGTCGGGTACAACACGCCGGTCATTATTAAATATCCGTTTTGGCGTATGACCGCACAAAACGAAGCGGCAACTTATGCTTGTATCAACTATGGAGAAGCCGTCTGCCCTGCGGAAATTGAGAGCCGGTCGATTTGCATAAACAGCGACATCGGCAAGGTTTTGGAGGATTTGAAGTAACACTATGCACGATATATGGAACCCGTGGCACGGCTGTGTAAAGTGCAGCGAGGGCTGTGAGCATTGCTATATGTATTTTCTTGACCGTGTTCGCGACCGAAACGGCGCCGATATTTACAAAACGAAATCAGGCTTTAACTATCCAATTCAGAAGAAAAGAAACGGCGGTTATAAAATTCAAAGCGGCGAGCTTATCCGCGTCTGTATGTCATCGGATTTCTTTTTGGAGGAAGCGGACAAATGGCGTGATGAGGCGTGGGAGCTGATTCGTGAGCGCAGCGACGTGAAATTTTTTCTTCTTACAAAGCGTCCGCAGCGGGTAAATGACTGTCTGCCGAGGGATTGGGGCGACGGCTGGGAAAACGTCTTTTTCAATGTCACCTGTGAAAACCAGCGAAGAGCCGACGAGCGTATACCGATAATGCTTGAATTACCGTTTAAGCACAAGGGGATAATGTGCGCGCCGTTTATCGGTGCGGTCAGTATTGAAAAATATCTCGGTGACGGGCAAATCGAACAGGTCATTTGCGGCGGCGAGAATTACGACGGCGCAAGACCTTGTCACTTTGACTGGGTGAAAAGCCTGCGGACGGAGTGCGCGGCGCATAACGTTACATTCTGTTTTATTGAAACCGGCACGGTGTTTATTAAAGACGGAAAGCGTTATCACCTGCCTAAAAAGCAAATTCAGAGCGAAATGGCTTATAAATCCGGCATGAACTATATGGGAAAACCGATAGAATGGAAGTTGACCGACCGCTTCGGCACTGAAATACCAAAAGAGGACTTGTATGTGCCGCACTACCGCCAAAACTGTTTCCATTGCGGCAGCAGACTGATTTGCAACGGCTGCTCCGATTGCGGCAGGTGCAAAAAAGATGCGGGCATTTAACATGCTCGCATCTTCTTTTATATATTTATCTTTTTATTTTTTATAAGTATGCCGAAACAAATCCATGCGACAGCAAACAGGCAAAACACGCATTAAAAGCTTAACGGCTGTTCGTGTAAAATCAATAATCAGCTTCTTTTCTGCGCCGCAAGCCAAGGCCTGCAATAAATGCGGCTGAAACGGCAAACGCGCATATCATAACCGAAACAAGCTCTCTGTTTTCACCGGTATACACGTTGTCGCCCTTGCCCTGAGATCCACCCGAGGGCTTTTGCTCTTCAGGCTCGTCCTTTGCGTTGAGAGATACGCCGGTTGAACCTGTCGGCTGAGTTGTCAAAGCGTCCGACGGGGCGTTTGTCGGGGCGTTTGTCGGGGTATCAGTCGGCGCGTCTGTCGGGGTATCAGTCGGCGCGTCTGTCGGGGTATCAGTCGGCGCGTCTGTCGGCGCATCGGTCGGCGCGTCAGTCGGTTCGGTCGAAGGCTCTGCCGCTAAAACGCCAAGAGTAATTTCCGAATAATAAACCCTCCACACGCCGTCGCAGTAGCCCAAATAAGGAATTTCTGCATTTTCCTGGAAAAAGTCGCCTTGAAGCTCGTAGTCGTCAGGTATATTCAGCTCCTCCTCAGAAATAATGCCCGGCATGACAAAGTGCAAGTTCCGTTCATCCACAATCTCATTCTTTTCGACGTCCAAATATAAAACAGTAAAGCTGTAATCCTCGGCGTTTACGGGAACAACGCTGCCGTCATCCGCAAACTCTATCATTTCAACATTTAATATTATATCCTGCTCAGGAGCAAGCTCGCCGTCTATTCTTTCCGCGTTTACCGTTACAAACTCGTCCTCCTCTGAAGCGGCGATAAATCCGTAATCCATAACGAGCTTATTTACGTCAATGACGTTTTCTCCCTCGTGTAATCCGTAATATAAATTACCTATCATCATTCCGCGATAATTTATTTGAACAGGAGCCATAATTCCGTCGAGAGTCGTCGCTTCAACGGTGGAAATTTCAGAGGCTAAATCGAAAAAGGTTGTGTTCCCCGATTTATTCGTCTCGCATTTATGCCTTGCCTCAAGCGTGTATGAGGTATTCGCCTCAAGATCTGTGAAAACGGGGTAATCCTGCCATTGCTCGCCCGCGATTCTGTATTCGCAGCCGTCTATTTCCGTGAGCTGTATCGTATCTACTCCGACAGACTCGGCCTTGACCGACGGCGCGTCGACGCGCGGCGCTATTATAATCTCCTTAATGTCTGAGGCAAAGCCGTAATTTAAATCGGCGGGATGGCGGACGCGGTACATCTTTCCCGGCTCAATATGAAACTCATCGAAGGGCTGCTCGAGCGCAAAATCATCGTCGCTGCTGCTGTACACCATATTACCGTCGTATTGTAAAATAAGCTCTTCTTCGGCGTGAAAATCTAACGCCGGAATCTGCTGGCGCTGCGGAATCGGTATGCTGTCTATCAGTTCGCCGCTCGCTTTATCATAAATAAAGAATTTTTGACGCAATGTGTCTTCGTCGGCTAATTCGATATAATCGGAAATAACCGAGCCGCTTTCTACCTGCTTTCCGTTTTCGTCGAGCACCTCATAAGCGTTTTGGTCATAATTTATTTTTTCCGCTTCTATATCAAGGCCAATTAAGGAATATGCAACATCAATATCTACAAGGCTAACGATGTATTCCGTGGTCTTCTTTCCGTCGCCGGAAACCTCAATTTTTATATCCCTTCTTGTTTCGCCGTCGCCGAGCGAAAATTCATGCGACCACTCGTCGGAGGCTATTTTTTCTCCGTCTATAATTATATCATCGGCGCTGCACGCAAGCAACGAAAGCGGAGAATCATCCTTATTAATTGTGACAAACGCCTTATTGTCCTCTCCTATTTCAACGTTTTCTATCACTCCGTTGCGCTTGAGCGTGAGATAATTAAGCTGACCCGCCGCTTGTGTATATGTACGGCTCACCTTGTTTCCGCTATTGCCGTCTTTAACGCCCCATGCCGTAACGGTACACGGCTTGTCTATTGTGATGCCGCCGCTGTATGTCTTTGCCTCACCGTCGTCGATTTGGTACATTATCGTATCCGCGCCCTCCAATGTGAGCTTTGAGCCGAGGGCTACCGGACCCTCTAAGAGCGAAAAGCGAATGTTTGAAACCGCTTCCCCGTCCGACGGGATTGGATTCGTAAACGCCTTTAT
>CANQEU010000066.1 GCA_947595635.1 uncultured Clostridia bacterium | reverse complement strand
GTTCCCCAAAAAGTGGAGTCTTTTTCAAATTTAATCAAGGCAAAAATACTTTTTCGACAGTCTGAGGCGGACTCCGATAAATTCGGAGTCCGCCGTGTGTTTTTTAAAGTATTATATTCCTGCTATGATTTTTTGTACCATTATCGCGTCGGAAACGGAGATTTCATTGTTTCCGTCCATATCGCCAAGCGTAAGCGCTGTATCCTTAAGCGATTCAATCCTTGCAATATGCTTTTGAATCATAATTGCGTCGGCAACCGAAACATCTCCGCTTTGATTTGTATCTCCGAGCTCACAGCCGTTGATTGTAAAGTGTGTGCTGAAATCGGTGTCGTTTATAACGGAGAGGAGGCTTTGGGTCATATTGTCAATATAAATTGTTACATAAATTTCCTCCACGGACGATTCGATTGATGTTGTGCAATCATTGAGTGCGACAAATGATGTTTTCGCCATCATTACGCCGTTAGAAAAATCAAATATATCGTTTGCGGACATAAGGCTTGCCGCAACATAAAGCTTGTTGTCCTTTACTTTTGCATTAGTAATGGCATTTTTTATTTCCTTATCTACAGTCTGGGTTTTAAAGCCGAGAACCGAGCTGTCGGCTGTAATTTTTGTGTTGTATGAGCACACAAGAGCTTTGTCGTATTTTGCGTATGTCGCAATTTCAACAACATCGCCCTTTTTAAGATGAAATATATTGTTTATCGTCTTTGTTTCAATGGTTTCCTCCGGGTTTTCTGCGGATACGGAAAAGGCGCAGGATGAAATAATCAAAATTACCGTAAGAATGCCTGAAAGTATTTTAATAATGCTTTTGTTCATTTTTTATGCTCCTCTGCTTAAATATTTTTTGTTACGTCGGCAATGTATTTTTGTAATGCAATCGCGTCCGAAACCGATACCTCACCGTCTGCGTTTATGTCGGCAAGGCTTGTTTGCAGGTCGTTAAAATCTGAAATGTGCGCAATGCTTTTTTGAAGTAAAATCGCGTCGGAAACAGATATGCCGTTGTCAAGCGTTACATCTCCGAGCTCATAGCCGTTAATTTTGATTTTCTGCTCTATGTTCGCATAGTCCAATATGCTTTCAATATCGTAACCATCGCCCTTAGCGTCGTTGTTGTTATAGGCGGCTGTTACCTCGGCGTCAAGGGAGGTTATTCCGCTTTTCTTAACGTCAAAGCTTATTGCGGCGTAAAGCTCTTTTGCCGAAAGATCCATACCGTCCATATCGGGGCGCATTAGGCTGAAAAATGTTGTGTCGGTGTCAATTAGGGGATTCAGCGAAATCATAGTTTTCGGGAAATTGGGACAAAGCATGGCGGCAGTTGCGTTTTTTACCTCGTTTGTATAATCGAGTGCGGAGGTATCACGCACAAGGCGGTACTCAATGCCTGAAACCATATCCTTATCAGGCGTGTCAACGTTGATGTAAATTTCGCTTGTTACTACCTGACCGGCGCAGAGATTCAGCTTTTTTGAGTATTTGTTATTAGCAGGCGCGGCAGAAGCCGATATTATGCAGGTGCAGCCGATAGTCGCCGCAACGGCGGCGGAGAGTATTTTTTTGAAATCCATAATGTTTTACCTCACTTTTCTGATGTTAAAGCAGAATAGTTTTAATTATTTCAAGATAATACGCTGCTGTGTCCTTTTCGTATTACAATGAAATTATACAATAAAAATTCGGGACAGGCAATAGTTTTTTTGCATAGCCGCTTATGTATTCTGCCGGTGTTACATAGCGCGTTAAATCGGAGTTTGGGGCTTGGCTTCTTACAGCCTCTGTAAGGACTGTTGAGGCATAATCATAAATAATGCGCAGGCCCCGTGATTCTTGACGATAGCCGCCAATGGTAATATAATATATATTTAGAAAAAGAGCATAACGGAGAATGACTATGGACGGATTTATTAAGAGAACATGGGCTGAAATAAACCTTGACGCCGCAGTTCACAATTATAAGGAAATTAGAAATGCCGTTGACAAAAACGCTATGATATGCTGCGTTGTCAAGGCGGACGGCTACGGCCATGGGGCGGTAATGCTCGCCGAAAGGTATCAGAGGCTCGGCGCGGATTGGTTTGCCGTTTCCAATATCGAGGAGGCTATGCAGCTTAGACGAGCCGGAATAAGCAAGCCGATACTTATACTCGGATATACTCCGGCTGAATGCGCAAAGACACTGAGCGATAATAATATATCGCAGGCGGTATATTCTGTTGAATACGCAAAAAGTCTTAATGAATACGCAAAGCAAGCCGGAGCTATAATAAAAATACACTTAAAGCTCGACACGGGAATGAGCCGAATAGGACTTTTGTGCCATTCAAGGAGCGATGACGATCTTGCCGTTGAGGATGCGTTAAAAATATGCAGTATGCCGTCGTTTGATACAGAGGGCGTGTTCACTCACTTTGCTGTATCTGATGAAGGCGTCGACGGCAGAGAGTTTACAAAGGCTCAGTTTGATAATTTTATATATACGGTAAACGAAATTGAAAAGCACGGAGTAAAATTTAAAATACGCCATTGCGCAAACAGCGGAGCCATTGAGGATTACCCCGAAATGCATCTTGATATGGTAAGAGCGGGAATAATACTTTACGGTCTTTCTCCGTCATCAAAAGTGAGAAATCCCCTTGACCTCATTCCTGTAATGGAGCTTAAATCCGCAGTAGCGCATAAAAAGACGGTAAAGGCAGGAACCACAGTAAGCTACGGAAGAACCTACTCTGCCGAAAAGGACATCTCTCTTGCCACTCTGCCCGTGGGATATGCCGACGGATATGTGCGTTCAATAGCAAAGGACGGATATGTGCTTTTAAACGGGCAACGGGCAAAAATAAGGGGCAGGATATGTATGGATCAGATGATGGTGGACATATCAGATATAGATGGAGTGAATATAGGCGACACGGCGACGATTTTCGGAAGACAGGCCGGCGGGCCGAGCGCAGACGATGTTGCAAGGTGGATTGGAACAATTAATTATGAGGTCACCTGCATAGTCGGCAAAAGGGTTGCAAGAGTGTATATGAGAAACGGTGAGATAGTCTGCGCATCAACACTGCTGGACAAAGAAATGTGAGGATAATATGAAACTTTTGGTGCTTGACGGAAACAGCATATTAAACAGAGCGTTTTACGGAATAAAGCTTTTATCAACAAAGGACGGTATCTTTACAAACGCCGTTTACGGCTTTATGACGATGTACCTTAAAATTAAGGAGGATACGTCGCCTGATGCTGTCGCAGTCGCGTTTGATTTAAAAGCGCCGACATTCAGACATAAAAAATACGACGGTTATAAGGCGAACCGCAAGCCTATGCCGCAGGAGCTCGCAATGCAAATGCCGATTATAAAGGAGTTGCTTGCAAAGCTTGGAATAAAGACGGTTGAATGCGAGGGCTATGAGGCGGACGATATTCTCGGCACGCTTGCGAGGGCGTGCGAGGAAACAGGCAACGAGTGTGTTCTTGCAACCGGCGACAGAGACAGCCTTCAGCTTGTTTCCAAGAGCGTTACGGTAAGGCTTGCCGCAACAAAAATGGGCAGGCCTGACGTCAGAATTTATGACGAGGAAAGAATAATGGAGGATTACGGGGTAACGCCGAAGCAGCTTATTGACATAAAGGCGATACAGGGAGATACCTCCGACAATATACCGGGCGTTAAGGGAATAGGCGAAAAGGGCGCGGGAGAGCTGATAAAAAAATTCGCAAGTCTTGACGGCGTTTATGAAAATTTAGACAGCGCAGATATAAAGCCTGCTATGAAAAGCAAGCTCGTTGCGGATAAGGACAACGCTTATTTAAGTCTTATGCTCGGCAAAATCGTGACAGACGCGCCGGTTGATACTAAACCTGAGGATTATATGCCGGGTGAAGGAAACAAAGCGGAGGCAGCCGATCTTCTCGCGCGTCTTGAGATGTTCTCGCTTATTAAAAAGCTTGGGCTTGACGGAATAAAAACCGAGGTCGGCTCCCTTAGCGCGGCGGACAGGGAGTACAGGCTTATCAAGACGACGGCTGAAAAGGCGCTTGAGCTTATCTCCGGTTCAAAAAGGGCAGCTTTATATATTGACGATGAAGGCAATACAGCCGTTGCGCTTGACGGTGAATCGGTCATAGAGCTCAGCCCTTTGCCGGACGACGGATTTTTTAAGTCGCTGTTTTGTATGGATGTTCAGCTTGTATCTGATTCGCTCAAGCCTCTGTTTGCAAAAGCGTCAAGGCTCGGCGTTGAGATTAAAGCTCCGGCGTTTGATACGTCGCTTGCGGCTTATCTTTTAAATCCGTCTGCGAATTCATATGAAACAGACAGGCTTATGAGCGAATATTCTGTGCCGGTGCCTAAACTGGACTCGGACAACGAAGCGCCGCTTAAGGCTGCCGAAATATTTGAGCTTGACCGTGCGCTTCTTGAAAGGATAAAGGCAAACGGACAGGAATCACTGCTTTATGATATAGAAATTCCGCTTGCAAGGGTGCTTGCAGAAATGGAGCTTTGCGGCTTTGCCGTTGACCGCGGCGGAATAGAGGAATACGGAATAAACCTTGAAAAAACCATAGACGAG
>CANQEU010000065.1 GCA_947595635.1 uncultured Clostridia bacterium | reverse complement strand
CGGAACCGGTTCCGGTACATTGGTTGCAATTCATTAAAAAAAATTATATAATTGAGGTGAAATCGTGAGTATAGCCGCAACACTATCAACAAATCAAATATGGTCTTTGGTACTTGCTGTTTTCGCTGCTTTAGCATTATTTGCATTTTTGGGGCAGACGATTGGTATTTTAGTTGATCTGTTGGAAACCATTAATGAAGAAAAAGAAAAGGAGATACAACAATATTCTAATATTTTGACAATACAACTTGCCGTATCAATTGCCATTGACTTGTCTTTTTTGTTTTTTTCGTTCATTTTAGGTTATTCGAGCTATATGCTGTTAATTGGAGATGATAAAGTGCCTGAAATATGGATAAATATTTTAATCAATATTGGTACAAGCATATTTTTTTCAGTCGGTACATCTCTTTTCGTTTATTACAAATTTTTAAAGAGGTTGCCCGAAGAGTCTAAAAATCAAATAGAAGAACTTTTAAATAAAAGACTAAATTACGAAACAACAAACCATAATGCAACCTTACAAAATTCAAATTCAAATAGAGAAAGCCTATCAAAGGAACATATAAATTTGCTTAACAAAATTGATGATATGGAGAGACGGCTGTCAGATATCAAATCCACTGTAAAAGATGTATCCAGTAGATTTGATATTGAAAAAGCGATCAAAGAAGAGCAGTATTCTTCCTTAAATAAAAATGCAACCGATATTGTTGATAGCATAAGTAATCTTTCAACCTTTGGCGAAGCTTTCGAAAAGATAAATCTTGAAAATATTCGATTAAAAGACGAAAATTTAAAATTGACAAGTGAAAATCAGAGATTAAGAGAATGGATTGATAATGTTAAGTTAAGTGTACCGCCAATAAGTCCCCATTTATAATATGTATGTTGATTCAAAGTTTTACCACCCTGCCTTATCATTGCAAATTATGTTGACATTATAAAATTTGAGGTATATAATAAAGGTGCGAAAACGCATATGGGAACTATGAACACTGGTTCATGCAAATGAAACCCCCGAAGGATTGGGCCCTTCGGGGGTTTCGTTTTGGGATTTGTCAGGGCATTACTTTTGGTCAATCCACTTGCAGATAATGTGAATAATCACACCTGCCACGACCGAAGTCAATATGGGAACTATGTATGACACTCTGGTTCACCTCCTTCCTGACGGAAGAAGCCCGACACGCGAATTATATCATATTTTGTAAAACTGAACAATATTATTTTTTAAGGACGAAGCTTTAGGTTTCGTCCTTTTTTATACCCAAATTTCTTTTTCATTGCAATTTATTAATAAAAAATATATAATGGAGGTGATTAAGTGAATTCAATGAGTAATCTTAGACTATTTCAACTTAAGAATAGTACTAATAAACCTAATGTTGATTTTTCAGAGTGGATTAATATTGAGTTCGTCGATCCATTTGATAACCATCGGCACGGAATTCGCGGAGTTCAAATTAAGCAAATAATGAATGAGGGATTGACTATGTCATCATCAAGAAACCTCCCGTGTTTTTGTGGCAGCGGCAAAAAACAAAAGTTTTGTCATTCAGATATAAATCCAAATAGTGTTGTGGCAAACTACTATAAGATAGTTAACCGATTAAATGAAGAAATAAAAAATAATTGTCAATACTTTGTATGTAAAAGGGGTTGCAGTGATTGTTGTACGAACGATTTTGATGTCTCTATAAACGAATTTTTTACCATATTAAATTACTTGCAAATAAAATGCAACGATGAACAAATTGAAAAAATTTGTAATAAGGCAAAACTTAATATAGCATCAGTCACAAAGGACAAAAATAAGGTTATTATTTCTCGGTGTATGTTTATAAATGAGCGTGACGATTCGTGTGAAATTTATGAGGTGAGACCTATCGTATGTAGGAAATACGGATATTACTTACCTACACAATGTGATATAATTAATGATAACGAAAGGGCGCAGCAATCATTAATCGAAGGTTCAAGGATTGACGCCGGTGAAAACTTTCGTTATTTTAGAAGCAACAATAAAATTATACAACCTGTCCAAAAACCTCTTGCATATTGGTTTTCAAAATTAGAAAACGGAAAATTATCAACAAGTAAAATGAATAAATTATATTATGCCTCCCGGAATTTACCTGTATCTGAATATGTACAAATTTTAAAATTCTGAGCAGGTTTCTAAATAAACAAGATTCTTGTAAAAGAGGCAGGTTGGTACTAAAATAAAGATGTTGACATATACTAAAAAATAGGTTATCATATAGTTAACCACGAAGTTGATGGTGTCCACGGTGGACACGCAAACAAAACGAAGCACCGAGAGATGCAGCTCTCGGTGCTTCTTATTATGGGCTTGTCGGGGCTATTCTTTTCTATCAAGCCACTTGGTAATTAGGTTACCAACCACACTACCCACGATAGAAAAAACGAAGTTGAAGATGTATTCCACGGTGTTCACCTCCTTCCTGACGGAAGAAGCCCGACACGCGAATTATATCATATTTTGTAAAACTGAACAATATTATTTTTTAAGGACGAAGCTTTAGGTTTCGTCCTTTATTCATATCTCTATTTCTTTTTCTGCCGGAAAAACTGGAACCGGTTCCGGTTAAAGATAATAAAAGAAAAATCCTTCCCAAGGTCGGATTATCGTACAGTAAACGCTATATAATCTAATTAAAGGAAGAAAAAAACGAAAACCCCAAAACCGCCTCACAATTTTTACAATTTTGTTGATAATATTCACCACAGGTGATATAATACTAACGCTAATAAATTTGCCCTACTTGTTTTTTATATATTACAAATATGGGCAGTCGTTTTCAACGGCTGCAACATGAATATACACAAAATTTTACAAATAGGAAAGGTGAGACAATTATGTTAAGTAAAAAACTAAAAGGCGTTGTATTCGGTATTTTGATTCTTGTATCAGCCGTATGTACATCAATCAAATCGACGGCGGCTTCCCCTAATGATTTTACATATGAGGTAATCAGCAGTGATACTGTTGAAATTGCGAGCTACAGCGGAAACGAATCAACGGTAGTTATACCTGAAGAAGCGTATGGCAGAACAGTCGTAAGTATCGGAGAAAATGCCTTTAGTAAAAACAAAAACCTAACAAAAATTCAAATTCCTGATACAGTTACATCTATAAAGGGCTATGCGTTTAATGAAACAAATATAGAGGAATTTGAAGCGCCAAAAGAATTAACCGAAATTGGTGACGGTGCTTTCTTATATTGTAACAACTTAAAATCAGTTAAACTCTCAGATAAATTAAAATCAATTGGTCAAAAGGCATTTTTCTTATGTCCAAAGCTGAAAAGTATAACTATTCCGTCTTCTGTAGAAAAAATCAGTTATTTAGCTTTCGGTTACGATGCCCCGAAAGAAGGAAACGCAACCTATAATAATAGGGACTTACCCAAAATAGAAGATTTTTTGATTAAGTGCTACAAGGGAAGCGCCGGCGAGGATTATGTAATTGAAAATGGATTTAACTACGAATATTTAGATGCTCCGTCAACAACACCTACAGAAATTATTGAAACTCAAGCTGACGCAGAATCAAACACGTCTACATATTCCACAAGCTCTCAAGAGGCTGCAGCCGCTCAAAAGGTCATGGACAACAATTCCAACAACAGTATATTCCTGTGGATCATTGTAATAGCTGTTATAATTGCCCTTTTGGTTATTATATTCATACTGTATTTTAAGCTAACAAAAGCAAAGTCAAGTCATAATGGACAGTGAAAAAATGAAGCCTAAAAAGCACAATTGCTGTTCACTATTTTAAAAATATTGTTGATATCATTCACATCAGATGATATAATATATATGTAAATAAATATGTTGTAAATATGCCCTCACCTGATTTTTTCAGGTAATACAGATATGGTCAGACGAGAACCTAAGCTGCGTCAAGAATATATTGTAAAAGAATTACATTTAAGAAAGGTGATTAAAATGTTGGAGCAATCAGTTAAGAAATTTATGTTGAGCGCTATTATCGCAGCTATGGCTATAACCGCCGTGAGCTGCTGTGCTGCTCCTCCGGCGAATATTGATGATAACATCTCAAGCGCTATAGAAGCTACAGAGGGCACAGATCCGGAAGTAGTAAAAACAGCCGTAGGTGAAAACGCAACGGAAAAGGCAACCGAGAAGCCGACCGAGAAAGCCAAAACCAAGGAAGAAAAGGCTATTGAGGAAAAGGGCTTAAAGGTTGACGACAAGGGCAACGTAACAGATGAAAACGGCAATAAGGTAAAGGTTGACGAGAACGGTGAGGTTGAAGTAAAAACCTCAGACGGACAAACCGTTAAGGTTTCCACACAGGAGATAAAGGATACAAATAACAATTCAAGCACCGGCACTACAACAAAGCCCAGCTCCGGCGGCAATAACAGCACCACTTCAAAGCCAAGCTCCGGCAGCAATAGTAACACTACTTCAAAGCCGAGCTCCGGCAGCAATAATTCCACACCGAGCAAGCCGACGCCGGCGCCAACAGAAAAACCCACGGAAAAGCCTACAACTCCAAAGCCCACAGAGCCTAAAAAAACTTGGCACGAGGCTGTTTACAAGTACGTCAATCACCCGGCAGAAACAAAACAGGTTTGGGTCGTTGACAAGGAAGCTTACACATATGAAGAGCCGGTTTATGAAAGACAAGGAAGAACAATCTGCAACACTTGCGGCGCAGATATTACCGATGATTGCGCTGCGCATGGCAAAATGCATGTTCTAAGAGGCGAAGGCGGAAGCTATCATGATGAATGGCGCAATGTTCAAATCGGCACAAAAACCGTAACAGTACCGGAAGAAGGTCATTACGAAACAAAGGTAGTAAAAGAAGCTTGGACGGAAAAGGTTCTTGTAAAAGAGGCAGGTTATTATTAATAAGCTTTTCACTTTTGGTAAGCATTTCATAGATAAAAGGCAGGGCTTTTAGCTCTGCCTTTTACCTTTCCCCTGTTTTCTTTTTCTGCCGGAAAAACCGGAACCGGTTCCGGTTTCACAACAAGACCAGCTATAAAAAGTCAATAGGAAAAACAAAAAAATTTCATAACCCCGAAAAAATAAATAACACATTTTTTAA
>CANQEU010000064.1 GCA_947595635.1 uncultured Clostridia bacterium | reverse complement strand
CGGCTATACTCACGATTTCACCTCAATTATATAATTTTTTTTAATGAATTGCAACCAATGTACCGGAACCGGTTCCGGTTTTGCTTCGATGTAATTTGACAAATTATTATAAATATATTACAATATTGTAATAATTTGTGAACGGGAGCTGATATTATGAAATTCGGTGAATGTGCTGACCTTTGGTATAAGAGGTCAATATGCGGTACAACATTTTCTTATCAGATAGAAAAAATGCACGCTATCTTCCACTTAAAACGCCACTTGAATGACAAGGAGGTTGATGAAATATCTTGGTTGGATATTGAGGATATTTTGATTGAATTGGCAACTCGAAATCCTAATACCAAAAAGCCCTCATCGCACAAGCTGCTGTGTGATGTGAGAAATAGCGCGTACAATATTTTTAATTACGCAATCGACTTGTCGATAATTAAAAACAATCCTGTCAGAAACAAACTGCCGAAAACAGTCCCGCCGACAAAACGCCGTGCATTAACTGCGCAAGAGCGTTTATATGTTATTCAAACAGAGCATCGCTTGCAATTACCGGCAAATATTATGCTTTTTGCAGGACTGCGCCCTAATGAGGTTATGGCTCTTGAATACACGGACTTTGACAGCAATAAAATGCGGCTGAATATTAATAAATCCGTATCGCTGATCGATGTAAATAAGTTTGGAGTGAAAAAGGGTACTAAAAACGGTAAATCAAGGATGGTTTCGATTCCTGCCATTTTAGGAGAGCTGATAATTAAAAATCAAA
This sequence comes from uncultured Clostridia bacterium, assembly GCA_947595635.1. Taxonomy (GTDB): domain Bacteria; phylum Bacillota; class Clostridia; order Oscillospirales; family Acutalibacteraceae; genus UBA7067. The sequence goes on along the minus strand of CANQEU010000064.1, from coordinate 4,386 downwards.
AGAAATCATCAACAAATCTGATTACAGCTCAGTGCAACGGCGAACTTCACACGCCGTCGTCGTGGAAGTCTGCATGGCATTCCTATCAAAAATCCATTAATTATACTGCTTATAGCGGCAACCGTAATTATTTTTCACCTCAAGGAATACCGCAAATAGTTGATAAGATTACTCCGTATATGTTTAGACATACATATGCGACAATGCTGTATACCTCCGGCGTAGATATACTTACTGCATCTAAGCTAATGGGTCATGCAGATGTAAATACAACGCTTAATATTTATACTCATCTTGAGGAATCAGTGAATAAGCAAAATATAGAAAAATTTGAGAGATATGTTGAGGAAAATTTTTCGGATATATTGAGGATATAATTTTACTGATTGCCTGTAAAACAAGCTACAAAATAGGCCGCATTATGAATAATCTTCCTACGAATCAAGAGGTCAGGGGTTCGAGTCCCTTGCAGCGCGCCAATTCAATATCGTTGCAGGGTTCTGCCGTAAGCCGAAGTAAGCTTGTCCGGGAGGGCTCTTTTTTTTATGCCTAAAATAGGGTCGGCAGGGGTAAGTTCGTATGCTTAACCGCAAAAGCGCATACAGCCTCTGCGTGTTTAATAGGGCTGAACTGTCCCCCACGTTCTAATGAGGACAATATTTTTAAACTTTTAACCAATCTTTTTTTACTTGTGATATAATAATGTATAATCATAATTGCACAATTGCACAATTGCTGAAACGAGGTATATGTATGATTTATATTGTTGAGGATGATAATGATATAAGAGAGATGGAGAGCTACGCAATAAAAAACAGCGGCTTTGATGTGCAGTCCTTTTCAAACGGCGATGATTTCTTTGAAGCGCTTATAAGGCTGACGCCCGATCTTGTCATGCTTGATATTATGCTGCCGGGCGAGGACGGACTTGAGATATTGCGCAGGATACGCCAAAACGAAGGGACAAGAGATATACCTGTTATTATGGTCACGGCAAAGACGAGTGAGCTCGACAAGGTGAAGGGGCTTGATATGGGCGCCGATGATTATATTACAAAGCCGTTTGGCGTTATGGAGCTTGTGTCGAGGGTGAAGGCGTTGCTAAGACGTTGTGAGAGCGCTAATGAGGCAAAGGCGCTTACATATAAAGAGATAACGATTGACGACCATAAGCATAAGGTGACGGTGGGCGGCGAGACCTGTGTACTGACCTACAAGGAGTACGAGCTTTTAAAATATCTTGTTGCAAACAGAGATATTGCTCTTACAAGAGAGAAGCTGCTCGGCAAGGTGTGGGGATATGATTTTGAGGGCGAAAGCAGAACCGTTGATATGCACATAAAAACACTGCGCCAGAAGCTTGGCAAGGCCGGAAATTATATAGTAACGGTAAGACATGTGGGGTATAAAATAGGTGAAAAATAAAACGCATAACGCAGGCGCAAAAAGCGCTAATTTAAGATCAAACATAACAAAAAATCTTACGCTTGTCGGACTTGTTTCTCTTCTGCTTACAAGCTTTGCCGTAAGCATAATATTCTGGCTGCTTATGTCCGGTCAGCTTCGTGATGATGTTATGACGTATGTGCAGGTGCTAAAAACAGACTGCAACGAGATGTCGTCGTATGAGGAGCTTGATAAATACAACGAGGACAATTACAGAATAACCGTTGTCGATACGCAGGGAAAGGTTTTGTACGAAAACGACAGCAAGCTGAGAAGCGAAACGGGGACCGAAAAAATGGACAACCACTCCGACCGGCCGGAGATAATGGAAGCGCGCAGTAAAGGAGTAGGCATAAGCAGCCGCTATTCCACCGAGACCGGAGTGCTTGGATATTATTATGCCGTAAGGCTTAAAAACGGCGATATTCTTAGGGTGTCCGCTGATATGTACAGTGTAATGTCTATGTTTAACAGCATTCTTCCGGCTATTGTTTTAATAGGAATTGCGATAATTCTTATATGCTTTTTCCTTGCTAAGCGAATGTCGGAGCATATTACAAAGCCTATAGAAAATATGGCGAAAAACGGAGACAACGCGGCATATGACGAGCTTGCGCCGCTTTCATACACGATAGAAAAGCAGAGAGAGCAGATATGGCGCAAGGACGAGGAGCTTTTGGCTGAAACAGAAAAAATCAGGGCGATAACCGAGAATATGGAGGAGGGACTTATATTCATTGACGCCGACGGCAGAGTTATAATGCACAATGAAAGCGCGCAGAAGATAGTTCATACAAAGCAAAACTCGGACTTGGACGCGGTCGGCTTGCCGCAGGATGAAAGGGAGCGTTTTCTTGATTGCGTAAAAAAGGCGGAGAACGGGAAAAATTCTTTTTGTGAGATAGATATAGACGACAGCAGCTTTCAGATAATAGCGAACCCTGTTTTTGTAAATGATACGCAAACCGGCGTTGTGTGTTTAATAGTTGATATAACCCATCGCAGAAGCGTTGAAAAAATGAAGCAGGAGTTTACAGCCAATGTTTCACACGAGCTGAAAACTCCGCTGACCTCTATTTCCGGCTATGCCGAGATAATTGAGAGCGGAATAGCAAGCGAGGAGGACGTTAAGAGATTTTCCGGCAAAATACACAAGGAGGCTAAGAGGCTGGTCGCACTTATAGGGGATATAATAAAGCTTTCACGGCTTGAGGAGGATGCGAGCGACAAAGACAGATTTACAATAGTCGATTTGAGCGAGGTTCTTAAGGAATGTCGGGACTCCCTTGAGGTGAATGCCGCCAATCACGGCGTCACCCTTGAAATCGAGGCTGAGCCGTGCAGTATAGCCGGTGAGAGAGAAATGGTTTATGAGCTTGTTTACAATCTCTGCGACAACGCCATTCGTTATAATAAAGATGGAGGAAGCGTCCTGCTTAAATCGGAAAGAGTCGGTAAAAACGCTGTGCTGACCGTTGCGGATACAGGAATCGGGATACCGCCGGAGCATATTGACAGAGTTTTTGAGCGCTTTTACAGGGTCGATAAAAGCCGTTCAAAGCAGACAGGCGGAACAGGGCTTGGGCTTGCAATAGTAAAGCACATTGCGGAGCATCACGATGCAAAAATCAATATAAAGAGCAAGCCGCATAAGGGGACTGAAATAACAGTTGTTTTTAATTCTATAGAGAACGGTATTTGACATATAGCAAAAGAGAGCATTGCTAATCAGCCGCACAGCCAAAAGGCTGTGCGGCTTTGCCTGTTTCAATGTTTAGCTTTTTGTCTGCCCACGGGCAAAAAGAGAAAAACTAAAATTATTTTAAATTAAGCTTTATGCCCGTAAAGCGTATTTATAATAAAAAATCTTTTGCTGTTAGCAATATAAAACTATAATTTGCTTGTAATTTGCTTGCAATCTTTGGCAGGCTTTGGGGTTGCAAGGGGCTTGCCCCTTGCATAATAAACTAATATAAAGCAGCAGGCAGGTCGCCGCGAGGCGGTCTGTCTGCGGTCGGCGAGGGCTTAGTAAAATAGATTTATCGAAAGCGCAAAAAAAATAAAGCCGGTTGAGGCTTTATTTTTTTGCGCTATGAGCAGAATTTGTGCGAGCCGATAACGGTTATAACGGGGCGCGACAGTATCCATTTGCTTGATGCTGTTTTGGGATTGTAATAATAAATTGCTCCGCCTGTGGGATCCCAGCCGTTCATTGCGTCCCTTGCGGCTCTCTCGGCGCTTTCGGAAACAGGCTGGTTTACCTGACCGTCACTAAGACAGGTAAAGGCTCCCGGCTGATAAATTACGCCTGACAATGTGTTCGGAAACGAGGGGTGAGCTATGCGGTTTAGTATCACGGCGCCGACCGCAACCTGCCCCTCGTATGGCTCGCCCCTGCTTTCGGCAGAAATTATCCTCGCAAGCAGCGCCGTCTCGCTCTGCGTATATTTGCTTCCTCCGCTGTTTTGCGCTATTCCCAGAGCCTTAAGGGTTTTGCTGCCGACTATTCCGTCCGCCTCAAGACCGTTATCCCGCTGAAATTTGATGACTGCCGACTTAGTAGCCGAACCGTAAATGCCGTCTATCTTCCCCGAATAGTAGCCGGATTCGGAAAGCTTCGTCTGAATGGCGATCACCTCGTCACCGCGGCTGCCCTGCTTTGACAGCGAGGAGGCGGAGAAAAGGCTTAAAAGTAAAATTGCCGATACGGTTATTATTATAGGTATAATTGCCTGAATTTTTCTTTTCATATATTATCACCTGCAAAATTTGGCTATGATAATTATTTCCGTGTAATATCAAATTATTCGTTTTAGATACATCCCGAAAACGCCGTTTTACGCGGCAAATTAAAAAATCGGTTTTTTTCCATAAAATCCTTGACAAAGGAAAAAGTAGTTGATATAATAAAAAAGCTGTCGCGAGGGCGGCAGGGCAAGA
>CANQEU010000063.1 GCA_947595635.1 uncultured Clostridia bacterium | reverse complement strand
TGTGTGGTAACTTAATTATACCATACCAAAGGTTGAACTTCTCTTTTTTATTGGGTCATATCATTTTATCACATACAAAAAACAAAAAATAATTTATTTGTCCGCACTTAATATATCAGTCCTGACATTATGCCGTGTATTATGCCGGACATAAGATATGCTTTGCTGACGGCGCTGAAAGAATGAATATTTTAAGGCTTACAGCGTTATTTTTGTTTTCAGATAATTAACATTTTGCAGTCTTGAATATTGCTTTTAAAGAATTAAAAAAACTGCTTATTATAATATAATGATAAATTGAAGCGTTGACGATACAGCGAGTGTTTTAGGAGGGGTACCCTTGCGAATAGGGCTCGATATTGGTTCAACAACGGTAAAATGCGTTGTGCTCGATGATGAAAATAAAATAAAATACAGTTCTTATGAACGCCATTATTCCCAAATTACGGAAAAAATCGCGGAAATACTTGAACGCGTCAAAAATGAAGTTGACGGAGCCGAGAATGCGCTTGTTGCAATATCCGGCTCTGCAGGAATGGGCGTTGCCGACAAATGCGGCATTGACTTTGTTCAGGAGGTTTATGCCACAAGAGTTGCGGCGAACACCTTTATTCCGGGTACAGATGTAATAATTGAGCTTGGCGGCGAGGACGCAAAAATATTATTTTTAACAGGCGGTATGGAGGTAAGGATGAACGGCTCGTGCGCAGGAGGCACAGGCGCGTTTATCGACCAAATGGCAACGCTTTTGAACGTGCCTCTTGAAAAAATGGATGAGCTTGCGTCTGAAAGCGAAAAGACATATACTATCGCAAGCAGGTGCGGCGTATTTGCAAAGACCGATATTCAGCCGCTTTTAAACCAGGGAGCCAGAAAGAGCGATATTGCCGAGAGCATTTTTTCAGCGGTTGTAAATCAAACCGTAGCAGGTCTTGCGCAGGGACGTGAGATTGAAGGCAACGTGGTATATCTTGGCGGCCCTCTTACCTTTATGAGCAGACTGCGCAGAAGATTTGACATTGTTTTAAATACCAAGGGCAAATGTCCGGATAATTCGCTTTACTTTGTAGCGTCCGGCGCGGCCTTGTGCGCGGAGAATGCAATAGATTTCGATAAAACGATTGCCGCCGTAAAAAATTACAGCGGCAGCGGTAATTTTGCGTTTAACAAGCCTCTTTTTGAAAACGAGCAAGAGTATGAGGAGTTTTCAAAAAGGCACAGCTCTGCGGCGGTAGAGCAGGGCGATTTAAAAAGCTATGCCGGCAGGGTATATATTGGCACCGACGCCGGCTCAACAACGGTAAAAAGCGTTGTGCTTGGTGAAAAGGGCGAGCTTTTATATTCAAAATACCAGCCGAACAGCGGTAATCCCGTTCCGCTTATAAAGGCGTTTTTGGAGGAGCTTTATGAGATTGCCCCAAATATTGATATAGCGGCGTCGGCGGTGACGGGATACGGCGAGGAAATTATAAAAAACGCCTTTTGCTATGATTACGGTATAGTGGAAACGATAGCACATTTTACGGCGGCAAAGCGCTTTATGCCAGACGTTGAGTTTGTTATAGATATTGGCGGACAGGACATCAAATGCTTTAAGATACATAACGGAGCAATAGACAACCTGTTTTTAAACGAGGCGTGCTCCTCCGGCTGCGGCTCGTTTTTGCAGACCTTTGCAAACGCCCTTGGGTATTCCATTGGCGATTTTGCAAAGCTTGGACTTTTTGCAAAGCAGCCGGTAGATCTTGGCTCAAGATGCACCGTTTTTATGAACAGCTCTGTAAAACAGGCGCAGAAGGACGGGGCAACGATTGAGGATATTTCGGCAGGACTTTCAATAAGCGTTGTAAAGAATGCTCTTTACAAGGTTATAAGAGCGTCTTCTCCGAATGAGCTTGGAAGAAAGATAGTTGTTCAGGGCGGCACGTTCCTAAACGACGCGGTATTGCGCGCGTTTGAAAAGGAAATGAACACGAATGTTGTGCGCCCTGTGATTTCGGGACTTATGGGAGCATATGGCGCGGCGCTTTATGCGATGTCGAGAAGGCGCAGTGAAAAAAGCACCGTGCTGAGCGCCGAGCAGCTTAAGAATTTCAAACACGAAATTCAGGTGGTATCGTGCGGACTTTGCTCTAACAATTGCCGCCTTACCGTAAACAAATTTGCGGACGGCAGAAGATTTATCGGAGGAAACCGCTGTGAAAGGCCGATAACAAAGCGTTCGCCCGACAAGACGCTTAATATATACGACTATAAGCTTGAGCTTTTAAAAAGCTATAAGCCTGTAAAGGGAAGCCGCGGAAAAATAGGAATACCTATGGGGCTGAATATGTATGAGCTACTGCCGTTTTGGCACAGCTTTTTTACAAGCCTCGGCTTTGAGGTGGAGGCTTCTCCCGTGTCTGACAGAAAGCTTTATTCAAAGGGACAGCAAACTATACCTTCAGATACCGTATGCTATCCCGCAAAGCTTATCCACGGGCATATACAAACTCTTATCGACAGCGGAGCCGACACCATATTTTATCCCTGCCTTTCATATAATCTTGACGAGGGACTTGGCGACAATCATTACAACTGCCCTGTCGTTGCCTATTACCCTGAGGTTATAGCGGCAAATATGAAGGACATAAAAAAGGTGACCTTTATAAAGGAATACCTTGGAATACACAGAAAAAAGGATTTTCCGAAGAAGGCGTATGAGATGCTGAAAAAATACTTTGACGGCATCACCCTCAAGGAGGTAAAGCTTGCCGCAAAGAACGCATATTCGGCGTATGAGCAGCATATGTCAAGCATCAGGAAAAAGGGCGAGGAGATAATTGAACAGGCGCAGCGGGAGGGAAAGGATATTATAGTTCTCTCCGGCAGGCCGTATCACGTTGACCCGGAGATAAACAAGGGAATAGACAAGCTGATAGCAAGCTTTGGGGTAGCTATAGTGTCCGAGGATGTTGTAAGCTGCCATGTAGATAAATTCCCGACAACAGTTTTGAATCAATGGACATATCATTCGCGCTTATATGCCGCGGCGAAGTATATTTCCGGCAAGGATAATATGAATCTTGTTCAGCTTGTATCGTTCGGCTGCGGTGTGGACGCCATAACCACCGACGAGGTGAGGGAGATACTTGAATCCGAGGGCAAGATATATACACAAATTAAAATTGATGAAATAACAAATCTCGGAGCCGTAAAAATTAGAATAAGAAGTCTTTTAGCCGCCATAGCGGAACAGCGGGAGAACAGGGAAAATTAACAGCCGCGAAGAAGGTCTTGATTTCAGGTTTTTGCTTTGCGGTTATTAAGCCTTTATTATGTGTGCTATAAGAAAAAACGGTAAAGACGCGCTTTGATATTGTTATTGCTTGAGGGATGATTTAAATGGCTAAATTGGAATATGATAAAACCGGCAGACTGCTTTTTACAAAAGAAATGAAGGACGAATACACAATACTGCTGCCTATGATGGCGTCGATACAGTTTCGCCTTATGCGCAATGTGTTCGATATGTACGGCTATAAGACCGAGCTGCTTGAAACAAGCGGCCCTGAGATTGCGCAGGTGGGGCTTAAGTATGTTCATAACGATACCTGCTATCCTGCTTTGTTGGTTATCGGGCAGTTTATCCATGCCCTGCAAAGCGGAAAATATGACCTGCACAAAACAGCCCTTATGATAACGCAGACAGGCGGCGGCTGCCGTGCGTCAAACTACATTCATCTGCTTAGAAAGGCTCTTGTAAAGGCAGGCCTTGAGTTTGTGCCGGTTATTTCTCTTAATTTGTCCGGTCTTGAAAAGAACAGCGGCTTTACTCTGACGCTGCCTATGATACGCAGGCTTGTCGGTGCGCTTGTATATGGCGACACGCTTATGTGCCTGAGCAACCAGACAAAGCCGTATGAAGTAAACAAGGGCGAGAGTATGGCTCTTGTTAAAAGCTGGAGCGACAGGCTGACGGATATGTTCAAAAAAGGCAGGGCATTTGCCGCAAAGGAGCAGGAGGCTTTGCTTGACAGAATATCGCGCGATTTCAGCGAGATAAGAATGAACCGCAGTCCTAAGATAAAGGTGGGAGTTGTCGGCGAAATTTATGTGAAATACGCTCCGCTCGGAAACAACAATCTTGAGCAGTTCCTTGCCGACCAGGGCTGTGAGGTCTGTGTGCCGGGAATTATGGGCTTTGCGCTGTTTAAGGTTGATAACCGTCTTGAGGATATAAAGCTGTACGGCGGAAACAGGATAAAGTACAAGGTCGTAAAGATTTTGTATGACTATCTTGAAAAAATGGAATCAATGATGATAAAGTGTACGTCAAAATACGGTTTTACGCCTCCGGGAAAATACAGTCACACAAAGGAGCTTGTAAAAGGAGTTATAGGCTACGGCAGCAAGATGGGCGAGGGCTGGCTGCTTACTGCGGAGATGCTGGAGCTTACCGAAACGGGGTATCCGAATATTGTATGCACGCAGCCGTTTGGGTGCTTGCCGAACCATATAAACGGCAAGGGAATGATAAGAAAGATAAAGAGCATAGACGACAGGGCTAACATAGTCGCGATAGATTACGACCCCGGCGCACCGAGGGTAAATCAGGAAAACAGAATAAAGCTTATGCTTGCTGTTGCTAAGGAGAATATGGCAAAGGAGCAGGAAAAGGCTTAAAATGACCGACTGCGAATGTGCGGGCGCGGCGACCGCTTGCTCCGCCTTCGGCGGAGCAAGCAGCAGGCGCAATGCTATTGCGCAGCCGTGCGCTGCCGGCGGCAGCGCACGGGTCGCCGCGCCGAACAGAGCAGAGGTCACATATGAAAACTGCTTTACGGACATAAAAAGCTTAATTAAACAAAAAAATATTTGAACAAACTGAAAGCGTCTCCCAATCTTTGAGAGACGCTTGAGTTTGTCGATAAACCTATTTTTTGATAAGTTGTCGCCTGCCGTAGCTTTAAAATTTGGTTTTAAACGTGGAGCTGACGCCCCCAGTAAACCCTCACCTGCCCGCTCAAAAATTTATTTAATTTTAAATTCTTGCCACTGTCTGAAAAATACTGCAAACGTACAATCAATCCTCCCTCTCGGGGCAGAATGCCGAGCGCAAACGCTCCAAGGCAAGCAAAAGCCTGAAAGTAAATATCCCATAAACGAGAGATGTTTCCGAACAAAATAAAATGTTTCGGGGCGACTTTTGCGCAAGCAAACGAAAGGTTAAACATTGAACCGTTAATCGCGGGTGGAAGC
>CANQEU010000062.1 GCA_947595635.1 uncultured Clostridia bacterium | reverse complement strand
CAATGTTTAACTTTTCGTTTGCTTGCGCAAAAGTCGCCCCGAAACATTTTATTTCGTTCGGAAACATCTCTCGTTTAAGGAATATTCATTTTCAAGCTTTTATTTGCTTTGGAGGGCTTGCGCTCGGCATTCTGCCCTGTGAGGGCAGATTGATTATTCGCCTGCAATATTTTGCAGACAGTGGCACAAATTTCAAATTATATAAATTTTTGGACGAGCAGGTGGGGGGGAGCGTCAGCTCCCCCGTTTAAACTCTAACTTAAAAGTAGCAGCGTTGCCGGTGCAAGTCGGTAACGCTGCGGTCATAGTCCGCCTGCGGTTAAAAAGCGTTTTTTAACTTTGCAATATTCTCGCACAAGAATTTTGCTTGCTTTATCTTTTACACCCGTAAATCGGCTTAAAAAGAGTCGCAGGCGCAAGGCATATGAAGCCCTGCGCCTGCGATATATTTATCAAAAGAGAGCAGTAAGAAGATTACTTGTGACAGATTTTTGACGAGGGACAGTTTTCACAGCCGCAGCCGCAGCTCGACTTCCCCTTCCTTTTATCTCTGACGAGCTTTACGATAATTAACACTGCAACTAAAAGCACGATAAGCCCTATGATTATTGTCGCGAGATTGTCAAGCAAAAAACTCAGCATATAAAAACCTCCTGTTCGCTTATGACCTAACTCTTGTCTTTAGCGTGTTAGATTCCTTGTACGGTCTGAATATCATATAAAGCAAAACGCCAAGTATTACAACAGCCGCTATCAAGCCGAATATATTTAGACTTCCGCTGAAAGCCGAACCCACCTGGAATGTGATAAGCGATACCGCATAAGCGAATACACACTGATAACCGATTGCAAACAAAGTCCATTTTGCGCTGTTCATTTCACGTCTTATAGCGCCTATGGCAGCGAAGCACGGAGCGCAAAGCAGATTAAACATAAGGAACGCATAGCCCGCGAGCTGAGTCATACCCTCAAAGTCGAGAACACCGAACACGCCTACGACCTCCTCCTTTGCAACAAGACCCATTATTGTTGCAATGGTCGCCTGTGTTTCGCCAAAGCCGAGCGGTGCAAATATCCAGCTTATTGCCGAACCGATTATTCCGAGTATGCTGTTTGAAAGCTCAAGGTCGCTGTAATACCCGAACACGCCGTTGACAAAACCGAATGCAGAGCCTGCCCAAATAAGAATTGAAGAAAGCAAAATGATAGTGCCTGCCTTTTTTATAAAAGACCATGCGCGCTCCCACATAGAGCGGAGCACATTGCCCACCGTCGGAAGATGATATGCCGGAAGCTCCATAACAAACGGGGCCGGGTCGCCTGCAAACATCTTTGTCTTTTTAAGCATAATTCCTGAGATTACGATTGCGGCAACGCCAAGGAAGTAAGCGCTTGGCGCAACCCACCACGCGCCGCCGAACAACGCGGCGGAAATCAGCGCTATTATAGGAAGCTTTGCGCCGCACGGGATAAAGGTCGTCGTCATAATCGTCATTTTTCGGTCACGGTCGTTTTCAATTGTTCGCGAAGCCATAATGCCGGGAACTCCGCAGCCTGTGCCTATAAGCATAGGAATAAAGGATTTGCCGGACAAGCCGAATTTTCTGAAAATTCTATCCATAACAAAGGCGATTCGAGCCATATAGCCGCAGCTCTCAAGGAACGCAAGGAATATAAATAGCACGAGCATTTGCGGAACAAAGCCCAAAACCGCGCCGACGCCGCCGATTATACCGTCAAGAATAAGGCTTTTCAGCCACTCGGCGCAGTTTATTGATGTAAGCCCGTTATCAACGAGCGACGGTATGCTCGGCACCCATACTCCGTAATTCTGCGGCGATGGGAAGGCTTCGTCTTCAAGCGCGGCGTCAACAGTTCCTGAAATATCAAAGCCCTCGGCAGCAAGCGAATCGGCATATGAGCCGTATGCCTCGTCAAACGCGGCAAAGTCGCCGTCCTCTATCGCGCCGAGCACCTCGTCCGCACCGACAACATTGCCTTCGGCAGCCCTTTGAACAGTTGTTTTTACATCATCGGTAAATATCTTCTCCGCCGCAAATTCGTTTTGCGCGTCCTCATATTCTGACTGACCTATTCCGAACAGGTGCCAGCCCTCCTCGCCAAAAACGCCGTCGTTTGCCCAGTCTGTTGCAATTGTGCCTACTGTGGTAACCGAAACATAATAAACAATACACATTATAATTGCGAATATCGGCAGTGCAAGCCACCTGTTTGTTACAACTCTGTCTATTTTATCCGAGGTGGATAAGCCGCCGGAGTTTTTCTTCTTGTAACAGCTTTTGATTATCGACGCTATGTATATATACCTCTCGTTTGTGATTATGCTTTCCGCGTCGTCGTCAAGCTCGCCTTCAACAAGCTGTATGTCCTTTTCAATATGCTTGAGAATTTCTTTGTTCAGCCCAAGCTTTTCTATCACCTTTGGATCGCGCTCAAAAAGCTTTATGGCATACCAGCGCTGCTGCTCCTCCGGCAGATTGTGAACCGTAACCTCCTCAATATGGGCTATTGCGTGCTCAACGCTGCCGTTAAAGCTGTGTCGGGGTATCATCTTCTCACCCTGCGCCGCGCTTATCGCAGCCTCGGCCGCTTCCATAATTCCGGTTCCCTTAAGCGCTGAAATATCAACAACCTTACAGCCAAGCTGCCTTGAAAGCTCCGGAATATTTATCTTATCTCCGTTTTTGTTTACAACGTCCATCATATTTATTGCCACCACAACCGGTATGCCAAGCTCTGTAAGCTGTGTTGTCAGATAAAGGTTGCGTTCAAGGTTTGTGCCGTCAACTATGTTTAAAATAGCGTCAGGCCTCTGTTCGATAAGATAGTTACGGGCGACTACCTCCTCAAGAGTATATGGCGAAAGCGAGTATATTCCCGGCAAGTCGGTAATTGTAACGCCGCTGTGCTTTTTCAGCTTTCCTTCCTTTTTTTCAACAGTTACGCCGGGCCAGTTTCCAACAAACTGATTCGACCCCGTAAGCGCATTGAACAATGTGGTTTTGCCGCAGTTTGGGTTTCCGGCAAGGGCAATTGTAATATCCATCTTCAATTTCCTTTCTGTTCTTTCAAAATATATCGCCGGCAGCAAAGTCTTGCCGGCAGGTAAAAGCGCGCGTGTCCTGCGCTTCCGTTATGTTTTTTGGGAGCGCCGCCGCATTAGTTGACACTAACTCAAGTGCAAATTTTAAGGCGAATGAACTAAATCATTCAACCTCTATCATATCGGCGTCCGCCTTTCTGAGCGACAGCTCATATCCCCTTACAGTGACCTCTATCGGGTCGCCGAGTGGTGCCACCTTGCGAATATAAACATCAACGCCCTTTGTTATTCCCATATCCATTATCCTGCGCTTTACAGCGCCCTCGCCGTGAAGCTTTATAACCTTCAGCGTTTCACCTATTTTCGCCTGTCTTAATGTTTTCATTATGTTTCCTCCTTTAATATAAGGCTAAGCCGCATATGCGCCCTGCCTTCTGCCTTATGGGCTTACAGCGCCAAAGCGCCGCGGCAGAAGCTATTTTCCCCGCCGCGATTAAAATAAAAAATCAAACCATAATTTTCCCTGCCATTTCTTTACTTATGGCAATGCGTGATTCCTTGATATTTACAATCAAATTTCCCGAAAGCGCGGAAACAACCTCGACCTCGGCTCCGGCAACAAATCCCAAATCGTTAAGATGCTGCCTCACCTCAGGATTTCCGCCCACTCTTTTTATTATGTTTTTTTCGCCCATTCCCGTTAAGGTCAACGGCATCATAAATCCCCCTCATTTCAAAACCGATTTCGGCTTCATGCTTGAAAATCAAAAGTTAGGTTAGTCTAACCATCTATATGTTAGCATTACCTAACTCATTTGTCAATGCTTTTTTCAGAATTTGAGTTTTTTTCCAAATTAAGTTGAAAAATATCGTCAAAATATGTTATACTGATACAAATACCAATGTATCTTACCTGTGGAGGGCAAGCTTATGAAAATTCAGGAATCGGCTGAAAATTATCTTGAGTCTATTCTTATGCTGAAAAAATCAAAGGGTATGGTTCGCTCTATTGATATAGTAAATGTTTTGGAGTTTAGCAAGCCGAGCGTCAGCGTAGCAATGAAAAACCTGCGTGAAAACGGATATATAGAGATGGATTCGGACGGCTACATCACTCTTTTGCCTCCCGGACAGCAAATCGCTGAAAAAATGTATGAACGGCACACTATGATCTCCGATTGGCTCAAATCTCTTGGAGTCGACCCGAAGGTTGCGGTTCAGGACGCCTGCCGTATGGAGCATGTGATAAGCGAGGAAACCTTTGAGGCGATGAAAAAGCATATGAAAAGCGGCGGCTGATTTAAACTGATATATATAATGCGGCGGGACGGCTAAATTTGACTGACCGCCGTTTTTTTCTGCCCTTTTTTAATTGCAGGCGGCTTAAATCACGGATTTATCCGTTTAAAAACAGGCTCAAAACGGCTATTTTTAAAAATTTTTTCAATTTTTTGAAACTTTGGTAATCTGCATAAGATAATTTATTCTTTAAAAGAAAGTCTGCGCATTTTTTATAAAATATTTTTATGCGCGCAGAATAATTGCATAAAAGAAAATTTACAAGCAATAATGAATTGTTGAAAACAGCGATGGATTTTTTTGATTTTACACGTTTTCAAGGCGATATTTACAAAATTAACATCAAGTTTTTGTTGACATTTCCAAAATGCAACGCTATAATATAAGCGCAGGGTGAAAAAAACACCTGCTACATGTTATAACCGAAATGTGACCACAAGTCCAGAGTAGGCACGAATTTTAAAGGAGGAATAATTTATGTCACCAATTCTTGAACTCCACGACATCGATGTAACTGAATTCCTCGCCGTGCTTGACACTTGCGAGGGCAACGTATTTTTGGTTACAAGAGAAGGGGATCACCTCAATCTTAAGAGCAAGCTTTGTCAGCTTGTCGGCTTAACACAGCTTATTGAGGGCGGAAAAATTGCTGAGGCTTACATTGTTTGTGAAAACAAGGATGATGAGTCAAAGCTGTTCAGATTCAACCTGCTTGGCGATACCGGCGACGCAGAGATTGAAAAGAACGATTAATTTTGAGTTTTTCTATTTTTGTTTTACCATTATTTCAAGAAATTCTAGACCTCAAAGGGCTCGCGCAAGCGAGCCCTTTGAGGTTTTCAAGCTGTCAAAAAAGCGGTTTTGTCCATATAATCCTTGAACCGCAGTCAGCACTGCTGCGCAGTGGGACTGCTACTTAAGATTTTATTTTTTGCAGGAGAAGCTTCGCTTCTCCTGCACCTCATCATTCCCGTTTAAGGAATATTTATTTTCAGGCTTTTGCTTGCCTTGGAATGTTTGCACTCTGCTCTCTGCCAGTTATGGAAGATTAATTATGCGCTCAAATATACGAAAGAAGATTAAAACTTTTATTTACTTGCAATCTGTGAGCAGGCTTTGGGGTTGCAAGGGGCGTTTAGCCCCTTGCATAATAAATAAATATAAAGTAGCAGGCAGGTCGCCACAAGGCGGTCTGCCTGCGGTAGGCGAGAGCCTCGTCAAAAAAATATTTTTTACTGCGTCGTCTTTGAACCGCAGTCAGCACTGCTGCTTAAGATTTTATTTTTTTGCAGGAGAAGCTTCGCTTCTCCTGCACCTCATCAT
>CANQEU010000061.1 GCA_947595635.1 uncultured Clostridia bacterium | reverse complement strand
GATTTAAGCTAAAAAACCTTGCTTGAGCAGGTGGGGGTTATGGGGGAGCGACAGCTCCCCCATGTAAAACATAATTCAAAAGCTGCGGTCATAGTCTGCCTGTGCTAAAAAGCGCAAAATCAAAAAAGGCTTATCGGCAAGTAAAATCGCAGAAGCCCGAAAGCGTCTGCGATTTTCTCTTTTATTTTAGCAAAAGAAAATTTGCTAAATGAAGCTTTATGCCGGTAAATGTGCTTCACAGCACCGATTTAAGCTAAAAACCTTGCTTGAGCAGGTGGGGGTTATGGGGGAGCGACAGCTCCCCCCATGTAAAACATAATTCTAAAGCAGCAGCTTTGCCGGCGCAAGTCTGCAAAGCCGCGGTCATAGTCTGTCTGCGCCAAAAAGCGCAAAATCAGAAATAGGCTTATCGGCAAAAAAATCGCAGAAGTATGAAAGCGTCTGCGATTTTTTTAAAAGCCATTGAGCGCTTCAGGCAGTTACTATACGCGCGCTGCTGCCGTTTGAACCCGATGTGACTATTATTTTATTCGCTATTTTTTCGCTCAATTGGGCAACGTGAGATATTATTCCCACTGTTCTTCCAAGGCTTTTTATTTTGTCCAGAGCCTTCATTGCCGTTTCAACCGTTTCACTGTCGAGCGAGCCAAAGCCCTCGTCAATAAATATTGAGTCAAGCCTTATTCCTCCTGAATAGCTTTGCACAACGTCTGAAAGACCGAACGCCAGCGATAAGGAGGCGAGGAACATTTCTCCGCCGGAAAGTGTGAAAACAGGGCGGCGGTCGCCGTAATTTCCGTCAAACACCTCAATATCAAGTCCTTTCAGCGAATTTCCTCCCAAGCCCTCTGACGATTTTTCAAGGCGGTATCTTCCGTCGCTCAGGATACTAAAGTATTTGTTTGACTGCAAAAGTATGTCCTCAAGCATCATACCAAGCACAAACATCTTCATCGGTGTTTTCATCGGATTGCTGCCTCTTAAAATATCTGAAATATGCTTAAGTACTGAATAAAGCTTAACCGTTTTATCATACTCTCCCTGATTTTTCTTTATATCGCATATATGCCGCTTGATGTCCTCGCTTTCTTTTTTAATCTCGCCGCTCCTGCTAAGAGCAAGCTTTAACATTTCGTTAAGCCTTACGCATTCTGAGTATGCCTCTGCAAAGCTGCCGCTTTTAAAGTCCTTGCACTCTTCCTTAAGCTTTAAAAGCTGAGATGTGTATAAATCAAGCTGCTTTTTTCTTTCCTCCAAGAGCGCGTTTTTCGCCTTTACCTCCGCTGATGTATTGCTCGCCTCGTTATGTATCTTTTCAGCCAAATTTTCAAGCTTTGAAATTTTGTCGGTACACTCTTTAAGTCTGATTTTAAGTGAGCTCTCGTCATCGTCGCATTCCGCGTTGTATTTTTTAAGCGCGCTTATCTTTTCCTCAAGCTGTGCTCTGCTCCGCTCAAGCTCAAGACGTTCCTGTCTGCGTTTTTCAAGCATAATATTTATTTTGTCAAGCTCAATTTTCAGCTTTTCAAGTCTGCTTTCGGCAGGCTTGATTTTTTCTGCGCTGTCATTAAGTGATTTTAGCCTGCCGCTTTGCTTTTCAATATCACGTTGAAAGGTTTTGCGGTAAATATTATAGGCGCTGCAAATCTCTGCCTGAGCGTTAAGCTGCTGAGTTAATGAGTTTAAATTTGCCTGCGCCGCCGAGCGGCGATTGATTGCCGCTGACATATCGGCGTCAATCTTTTTAATAACGCCTCTTACCTCTTTAAGATTTTTTGAGATTTCATTATCGTCGGAGTGCTTGTGAACGGCAGGTGCAGGATGCGTAACAGAGCCGCACACAGGACAGGGCTTCCCCTCGACTAAGGACGAAGAAATATAAACAGCCATATTTCCTTTAAGCCTTTCATCAAGCTCAGATTCACGGCATTTTAGCTGTTCAAGCTCAAGCGAAAGCTTATTATAATTTTCTTCGGCGCTTAAAAGCTCTGCCTCGGCTGTCTTGTGCTCTTTTTCAAGGCGCTCAAGATTTTTGTAGTCCTTGTCTATTTCGGTTAATTTTTGCAGCTTTACCGCTTCGGCAGGAATACTGTCGGCGGCTTGTCTGCATTGCGCCAAAAACTCGCTTCCGTCCTTTATCCTTTTTTCTAAGTCGCCGGCTTTTGCGTTGAGGTCATCAATATTTTCATTTAATCCTTTGACGCTTTCTTTGCATTCTTTAAGCTGACTATCTGCCTTATAAATATCCGATTGACTTTTTATGGCGGTTTTAAGCCTTTCCTCCATAATTTTAAGCGAGCCGCTCTCTTTTTGTAAATCGGGTATTTCCTTAAGCCGAACAGCTGCCGCCTCGTATTTTTCCTTTGCGAGCGCCTGCTCGCTTATGGCGGCTTTAAGGGAGGCTTCGGCGTTTTCGGCTAAGCCTGCCGTTTCCTCAAGCTTTTTAAGTGCATTATACTCCTTCTCATATGCTTTAAGCTCCTTTTCAAGCTTATCCGCCTGCTTATTTGCTTCATCAAGAGTTTTGTTACACTTCTCCGCCTTTTCCTCAAGCTGCTGCGTATTTTCACAGGAATGCGCCGAAAGCACGGATTGCCGTTCGGCTTCAAGCTCCAAGGCTCTGTTTTGTATCTCCTGCGCTTTTTCCTGCGCTTTTACTGTTATTCTTGTCCAAAGCTCTGTGTTAAAGAGCTTTTCAAACAGGCTCGCCTTTTCTGTTGACGGCGACAGAAGAAGGCGTCTGAACTCCCCTTGGGGCAGAACCATTACGCGTGAAAACTGCTCGCAGTCAAGTCCGAGAAGCCTTTGCGCCTCAAGCGATATGCTCCTGTCGGCCCCTGATTGTATAAGTCTTTCCTCATCTCCGAAAATTTCATAGCAGGAGTTTTCGGTCTTGATTTTTTTCTGACCGTCGCGCCGTCCGATATATGCCTGCTGTCTGCGGAAAAATCTGTATTTGTGTTCGCCCAGAGCAAATGTAAAGTCAACCATAGTGTCAACACTGTCGTCAGCGCCGATACTGCGCATCTGCTCCCAGCTTCTGAGTCCGCCGGTTGCCTTTCCGTACAGAGAAAAGCATATAGCGTCAAGTATAGTTGTCTTTCCGCCGCCGGTGTTGCCTGTAATCAGAAAAAGTGAATTTTTATCAAACGCGGTAAAATCAATTTCCGTTCTTTTTATATAAGAGCCAAAGCCCTCCATTTTCAGCCTCAGCGCCCTCATTGCTCCGCCTCCTCAGCTATTTCTTCAAATATTTTAAGCTCCTCGTCGTCCGCCTCAATGCCGCATATCTGAGAACAAAATTCCTTAAACAGCTCTTTTGGTGAGGCAAAATTTCTTCTTGTCGGCGCGGCGTCCACATTGTCAGGCGCGGGGAAAAGCTCGCTGCTCATTTCAAGTATATTAGGATAAAATTCCCTTAACCGCTGCATTGGCATAAATATGGGCCGTTTGTCTGTAAGGTGTATATGTATGTAATCCTCGCTCGGTTGTTTTTTCGCCTGTTCAAGCAGAGCGTCAAATTCTCCGCATTTCGTTTTCATATCGTTGATTGGCTCACAGCTCAAAAATCGCCTGTCGATTTTGCCGCCGTTAATATCAAAAATATTAACACCCTTGCTGCGGTTTTCATCGCTAAACGAATATTTAACGGGCGAGCCTGAATAAAAACCGTTTTCTCCTGCTTTTTGAGAAGAATGAAGATGACCGAGCAGAACCAAATCAAAAAAGTCAAACAGCGACGAGCTTACCTCTCCGCTTGCGCCGATGTATATCGGACTTTCCGAATCGCTTACACTGCATCCGCTCATAAAGCAGTGGCAAACGGCAATATTGACGTATGCTCTGTCCAGGCTTTCTACGATTTTGCCGCATACGGCTTTATAGGCCTCGGAAAAGCCCTTTATACTCTCGTCCTTAAAATATTCTCTTGCCTGCGCAGGCTCAAAGTGGGGAATAAGATAAAATCTGAATTTATCCTCTCCGCATTCAAGCTCAACAGGCGAGAAAGCGTCTGAAATATCCGTTGCGATATATATGCCGCTTTTTTTCAGCAAATCCGCGCCAAGAGTTATTCTTTCGCGCCCATCGTGATTTCCTGTTATTGTAAGCAGAGGTATGTTGTTTTCACTCATAAAGCTTATAAAGCCGTCAAACAGCTTTATCGCCTCTGTCGGGGCTATGCTTCTGTCGAAAATATCGCCGGCTAAAATAACGGCGTCGGGTGCTTCTTTTAATATAAGCGGCTGAAGGAAGTCAAATATAAAGTGTCTTTGCTCGTCAAGCATTGAGTGTGAATAAATAATTTTGCCAAGATGCCAGTCGGCGCTGTGAATAATCTTCATAGTAAAAACCCCTTGTTTTGCAGACAAATGATAAAATAATAAAAATACTTGCAATTTGATTGAAATTTTTCAGGAAATGTTGTATTATAACCTTATGGCTCGGTCGAAGCTTTTCGTCATTCTTTATAATTTCAGATGAAATTGAAGTGAGAAAAGCCGAGCACGGCTGTTTTAATCGGTTCAGGCGTGAATAAGCAAACTTATAAAGTCCTGTTCTGATTTAAATTTATTTTACCACAGGGAAGGGAAAATTTCTATGAGAAAAAAATTGTCCGGGATAGCGGTTCTTTTTTTGACTTTAGTAATAACTATGACAATGTTCTGCGTCAACGCAAATGCAGCAGAGGCGAACTTTGATCCCGGTATTAAACTAAACAGTGATTATATATATCTGATCAATCTTGACACAGACACTCCGATATTCCAAAAAAATGCGGACAAAAGATGTTATCCTGCTTCAACTACTAAAATAATGACATACATAATCGTTACCGAGCAGATAACAGACCTTGAAAACAGTATGGTAACGATAAAGCAAGAGGTTCTTGATGAGCTTGAGGGCACAGACAGCTCATTATCGGGACTGTCTGAATATGTAGATAAGCAGATAAGCGTTAAGGAACTTCTATACTGTATGATGGTACCGTCGGGCAACGACGCGGCGCTTGTACTTGCCGACTATGTAAGCGGCGGAGATGTTCCGGCTTTTGTTGATTTGATGAATCAAAAGGCTAAGGAGCTCGGATGCAAGAATACACATTTTGTTAATCCGCACGGACTCCATGATGAAAAGCATTATACAACTGCCCGTGATATATACAAAATGACCGAATACGCAATAACCATGCCGTATTTTACGGAAATTACAAATACAACAATGTATTACCTTACTCTGGACGAGGATGAGGAAAATCCGCTTGTGACGACAAACGGTCTGATAAACGAAAACGCACAGGAGGATTACTATTACGAATACGCAAGAGGAATAAAAACAGGTACTACGGACGAAGCCGGCTTTTGCGTTGTTTCAACAGCAATGAAGGACGGAGTGGCGTATCTTTGCGTTGCGATGCACGCTCCGTGCTATGATGAATACGGCGAATATCTTGATAACGGCGCAATGGAGGACAGTAAGGCGCTGTATGAATGGGCGTTCGGCGCAATGGAGCTTCAGGAGGTCGTTGGAGAGCAGACACCTGTCTGCGAAGTTAAGGTGAACTACTCCGTCGGCAACGATACGCTTTTTCTTGTTCCAGAATATGCGTTTTCCACAATGCTGCCTGTTGACAAGTCAAACAAGGATATTGTAATCAAGCCCGACGTGCCTGAGGTTGTGGATACTCCTATAGCAAAGGGAACAAAAATAGGAACGGCTACAGTATATTATAAAAATCAGCCCCTGACAAAGCTTAATCTTATTGCAAGCGAAACGGTTGAGAGAAGCGAGCTTGTTTACATAATGACCGTTGTAAAAAATGTTATAACCTCTCCGATATTTATAATTGCGGCGGCATTTGTGCTCGTTTTGTTCATTGCTTATCTTGTATTCGTTGCAAGGCTGAGTAAGAGTAAGAACAAGGAAAACGAAAAGGTTAATAAACCGAGAGAGCTTTAAATTTAAATATTTGCATATGCTAAAATCCCGTCGCAAATCAGCGTCGGGATTTTAGTTTGTAAAAATTTGAGTTTAAATTCGTGCCTCCACCTGCTATGTATTGCAAGCGCACAATCATTTTTACCTCACAGGGCAGATAGTTAAGCGCAAACTCTCCAAAGCAAATAAAAGATTGAAAGTAAATATCCCTTAAACGAGAGATGTTTCCGAACGAAATAAAATGTTTCGGGGCGACTTTTGCGTAAGCAAACGAAAAGTTAAACATTGAACCGTTAATCGCGGGTGGAAGCGGAACGTCAGATAGATTTAACAAATGGTGTATAGCGGAAAGAACCAGCGGGGTTTGCAAAGGGTTCCCCCTTTGCCTGGGGGTTGGGGATTTTTAAGGGGAAGGGCGCCGTAGCCCTTTCCCTTAAACGTCCTTTGCTTTCTTTCCCACGAGGGAAAGAAAGTGCCTGCCCGGCACGAGGGCGAAGTAGGATTATAAATATTATTTTTCAAAGCAAAAAATATTTTGTTTTATATTTCTATGACCGCAGGCAGACCGCCTTGCAGCGACCTGCCTGCTACTTTATATTAGTTTGTTATGCAAGGGGCAAGCCCCTTGCAACCCCAAAGCCTGCCAGAGATCACAGGCGAATGATAGTTTTATATTGCT
>CANQEU010000060.1 GCA_947595635.1 uncultured Clostridia bacterium | reverse complement strand
TGTTGTAAACTATGTCTCTTCACAATTTGTAAACCATGTTGCTATTGACAAGGGGAGCGCTCCTCCGTTTAAAACCAAATTTTAAAGCTGCGGCAGGCGAGAGCTTATCAAAAAATAGGTTTATAAACAAACTAAAGGGAGAGCATATGTGCTCTCCCTTTTTTAATGTATATGATATGCTTTATTATTCCTTTACGAATTTAAATTCCTTATCCTCCGCAAAATCCTCCGCTGTCGTGCTGCTGCCGTGAACAACTACGTCCTTGCAGTCTTCAAATGCGTTCCAACCAATATCAACAACGCTATCGGGGATCGTTATGTCTGTAAGACCCTCTTGTCCCGCGAATGCCATTTCAGAGATCGACACGGTGCCGTCCTTTACTTTTATTTTAGTGTTTGCCGGCATTTTTCCCTTATATTTATACAGACAATTATTGATGTAAATCTCGCCGTCCGGCTGAGCTTTGTACCACGGAGTCGGCTCTTTTCCGTCGTATGATTCAAATGCTCCTTCTAACACCTGCCAAACGCCTTCGGGTATGTCTATTTTTTCAAGTGAAGTGCAGTCGGCAAACGCAAAATCTTCAATCTGCGTTACATCCTTAGGAATGGTTATTTCCTTGAGCGAGGAGCAGCCCAGGAAGGACATACTGCGTATCTTGGTTACGCCGTCGGGGATATTTATTTTTTCGAGGGATGAACATCCGGAAAACGCTTCAGCATTAATCGCCGTTACGCTGTCCGGAATTTTTATTTCCTTGAGCGCGGTGCAATCCTTAAACGCCCCTTCGCAGATTTCACTCACTGTGCTCGGTATTGTAACGCTTTCAAGCGATCTGCAATACGCGAACATACCGGCGTACAACAAGTCTAAGCCCTCCGGCACCTCAACGCTTTTTAAGGAAAAGCAGGAGTTAAAGGCATTGGGACTAATGGACTCCATTCTTTTTGGCAGTGTAACTTTTTCAAGCTTTGTATTTCCTTTAAACGCAGAGTTTTCTATATCAATCACGCTGTCCGGAATAACAAGGCTCGTTATTTCCTCCGCTTCCAAATAAGAAGCGTTATAAACCGCGAAGGCATTTTCTTCAATCACGGCAACCGGCAGGCCCTCGATCTCAGACGGTATTACAACATCATAGCTTTTGCCATCCATCTTAAACTTATAATTCTCTATTCGTACATGATTGTCATAAACCGTATAATAATAATCGTCGGTTTCGCCGTCCCTTACAAATTCGCGGTCCAGAATATCCAGAAAGCCGCTGTCATCGTACTGAGCGTCCCCGCCGGAGGATTGTTCCTCCAAGCCGGCGTTGTCCGAGGACGAGCCGCCGTTGTCCGCTGAGGAATCGGCATTTGAACCGCCGCCGCAGCCGACAAATGCCGTTGAACACAATAATGCTGCCGCAAGAAGCACCGTTGCAATTTTCTTTTTCATTCTTAACCTCTCCTTTTTGTTTAGAAAAATTACGCTTTAAAGCTTGTAAATTACGATTGCTGTCTGTTGTTTTAAGGTGTTCCGCATTCGATAAATCACACGCATATTATACACCATAGCACTTTGAATTGCAATATATTGGTATGTGCTATTCATATTTACACAATTAAAAATACGCAGGTGCTTTGCTTTGAGCCATAAATCCTTATAATATAATGGCAGAGCCGTGTAATTACGGCTCTGCCGGTGTTAGATGTTTAATTGTTATCTGTCAAATCATCTTTCAAAACGTTTTCTTTTTATTATCATTGCCGATGCGCCTGAGATAAGAAGCAGTGCGCCTGCCGCAATGAAGAATATAAGCGTACCGTCGCCTGTGTTTACAGAGCCTGCCGTTGTTCCGCCGTTGCCTGACGGAACCGATGTGCTGCTTGAGCCGCCGCTTCCGCCTGTCGGTGTAGTTGCAGAGCCTGTCGGCTGTTCGGTCGGGCTTGTCGACAGTTCGGTTGTCGGCTGTGACGGGTCTGTCGGGTCTGACGGCTGAACGTCTAAATCAGCAAATTCAAAGCCGTTGTCAAGAGCGTATTGCTCAGCTGCAGTTCCGCTGTAACCGTAAATTGTAAAGCCGTCTATCTTTACGGGGGTGCCGTCCTGGGCAATATAATATCCAAGGGCATATTCGCCGATTGACTCAATGTTTGCCGGGACTATCACACTCTTGAGGTTGCGGCAATTTGCAAAGGCGTATTCGCCTATGGCGTTAAAGGAAACATCGTCTATGCCGCTCGGAACCACCAGTTCCCCAACGGTTGCCATATCTTCGCCGCTATAAGCGATAATGACTGCGCTTCCGTCCGCATATTCGCAATATACATAGCCTTCGTCCATCATAATGCCGATGAAGTTAAAGTTGTTTTCCTTTGCGTAGCTCTCGGCGGCAGAGCCGGAATATCCGAAAACGGTAAAGTTGTCTATCTTTACAAAATCCGAAGAGTCAAAGTCGAAGTAGTAACCGAGTGCGTATTCGCCAATGCTTTTTACAGTATCAGGAACAGCTACATATTTGAGGCTTTTGCAATTTGCAAAAGTAAATTCGCATATGCTTACTACTTTTTTGCCGTCAATCTCGTTCGGTACGGTTATAAATTCAACGGTCGAAACGTCGTCTCCGCAATAGAGCAGAATGCTTACTGTTCCGTCCTCGTTATCCATATAGAGGAAGTCGAAATTATCATCCAGATCAACAAACTTAAAGTCGTTTTCAATCGCGTATTCCTCTGCGGCGGTTCCGTGGTTGCCGTAGATAGTGAAGCCGTCAATCTTTATTGGGTTGTCGTTGTCGTCGATATAATATCCGATAGCGTACTGACCGATTGAGTCAATATCGGGAGGAACGGTTATATGCTTGAGGTTCGGGCAATTTGCAAAGGCGTAATCGCCGATGCTTGTGATGAGCGTTTCCCCGTCGATAAATCTCGGTATAGTTATCTCCTCAACGGTGTCCATATCCTTTCCGCAATAAGCGACGATTGATACGCTGCCGTCATCTCCCTCAAAATATACATAGCCTATAGATTCTTCTATGCCAATAAACCGGAAGCCGTTTTCCTTTGCATAGTTCGCCGAGGCAGTGCCGGAATAACCGCAAATTATTACGCCATCAGTCTTTTCAAGCTCCCAGGTTTCAAGGTTAAACCAGTATCCTATTGCGTATTCGCCAATGCTTTTTACGGTATTGGGCACGGTTACAAATTTGAGGTTTTTGCAGTTTGCAAATGCGCAGTCGTCTATTGACGTTACCTGCTTATCATTTATCTCGTTCGGCACAACCGCATATTGCAGCTCCTCCGCGTCGTCGCCGCAATAGCCGATTATATTTATGGTGCCGTCCTCGTTTTCATTAAAAATGTAATTGAGTCCGTCGTCCAGGGCGACAAAATCAAAGCCGTTGTCAATAGCGTATTGCTCGGCGGCGGTTCCCGCCGCGCCGTAGATGGTAAAGCCGTCTATCTTTGTGAAATCCATGGTTTCGTAATCATAGAAATAACCGAGCGCCATGTTTTCAATATAATTGATATAGTCCGGAAGCGTCACAGCCTTGACATTGGGGCAATTTTCAAGAAGATTGCCGCTTATGCCCGTGACCTTCTTGCCGTCTATCTCGCCGGGAATTACAACCTCTGTAAGTGATGCGGCGTCATCAGGGAAATACGCCGCAAGGGTGATTGTTCCGTCCTGATTTTCATAATAGACATAGGGTGATTCATTGATGTTGAGGTTTACAAACTCGATGCCGTTTTCAAGGGCGTATTCCTCAGCCGCAGTTCCGGCATAGCCTAAGATAGTGAAGCCCTCGGTCTTTACATAATCCCATATGTTTTTGTCAAAATGATATCCGATAGCATAGTCGAGAATAGTTGTTACGCTGTCGGGAACAGCAATAAGCTTGAGGTTTGTAAGCTCGGCAAAGGCGGCGTAGTCAATTGCGACAACTTCCTTGCCGTCTATCATATCGGGAATTGCTATTCCGTTTATGTTTTCCTTGTTGTCTTCTATGAAGTCATATATGGTTATTGTTCCGTCCTCGTTTTCAAAATAAGCAAACTGCGAAACAGCGTCGACTATTTCAAATTTAAAGCCGTTGTCAATGGCGTACTCATAACCGTATGAATGTGTGTATCCGGATATTGTGAAGTCCTCAACCTTAAGGTCGTCGCCGCCCTCGTTGTAATAGCCCAGAGAATAGGCGCCGATCTCAACAAGGCTTCCCGGAAGATCAATTTGCTTGAGTAGCGGACAGTTGTAGAATGCCTCACCCTCTATAAGCTCAAGGGTATTGGGCGGTACAACGCTTGAAAGGCTCTGGCAGTCGCTGAACGCGCCGTAGCCGATTTCCCTTAATCCGTCGGGCAGAATAACGGTTTCGAGGTTTCCGCAGAGGGCAAAGGCGTATGCGTCTATTCCATAGACAGCCTTGCCGTCTATTGTTTCGGGAATATCCAAAACATTAAGCTCCGACTTGTCGCCGTAGTAGGCGCAAATATATACGTTTCCGTCGCTGTGTGTGGTGCAGCAAAGCGGAGAAACCTCGCCGAGGCTTGTAAAGTCAAAGGCGTTATCTCTCGCGTAGGCATATGCCGCGGAGTTTTTATAGCCTGTGATTTGGAAGCCGTCTACTCTTTTGAATACATCGTTTTCAAGCTCTTGCTGGTCGTAGCAATATCCGAATGCGTATTCATCAATAAATTTAACGCTGCTCGGAATATTAACCTGCTTGAGCTTCTCACAGTCTACAAACGCCGTGTAGTCTATTCTCTCAATTCCGTCGGGAATAGTCACGCTTTCGAGGTTAGGGCAGTCCGAGAATGTGCTGTAACAGATTTCGCTTACCTTTTTGCCGTCGATCTCCGACGGTATTTCAAGATTGACAAGCGCTGATCTATCGCCCTTGTAATCGTTAATGCAGATCGTGCCGTCGTTCGCCGAGTGATACGCAAAGTGCGAAACCTCGCCGAGGCTTTCAAACTCAAAGCCGTTCTCCCTCGCATATACTTCAGCTTCGGAATTTGTATATCCCGAGATTTTAAAGCCCTCCATCTTCACATAGGCTGTTTCATCTTCGGAAACCGTCGTGCTGCGGTAGCCGAAGGCGTTTAAGCCGATGTAATTAACGCTCTTCGGAATTGATACCTCCCAAAGATTCGGGCAGTCTGCAAACGCTGCTTCATCTATGCTTAATACGCTGTCGGGAATTGTCACGCTTTCAATATTCTCAAAGCCGCGCAGAGCCTCGCCCTCTATTGATTCAACGGTCTTGCCGTCGATCTCGGACGGAATAACAAGCTCGGTAAGCTCCGACTTATCGCCATAATAATCAAATATTGCAAGCGTGTCGTCATATTCGGTTCTGTAAGCAAACGGCGTTGTCTCTCCGACGCTTTCAAAATCAAAGGCGTTTTGCATGGCGTAAGCATATGCCGCCGAGTTTTTATAGCCTGTGATTTTAAAGCCCTCTACCGGCTTTACGTTCTCGACTTCGGCGTCGTAGTAATAGCCGAGGGAGTTATCTTCTATAACATTAACTCCCGACGGAATAGTTATATCCTTAAGCTCGGGGCAGTTAAGGAACGCTCCGCCGTCTATGCGGTACAGAGAGTCCGAGAAGCTGACGCTTTTAAGCGACGTACAGTCGCCGAAGGCGTCTACTCCTATTTCCTTAAGGTTCTTCGGCAGCTCTACGCTTGCAAGAGCTGTGCAGAAATTGAATGCGCCTATACCTATGTAATTAACGCTGTCGGCCAGCTTTACACTTTCAAGGCTTGTGCAGCCGGAAAAGCTGTTGTTTCCGATATAACGTATACCCTCCGGTATAATGACGTTCTTTAAAGCAGTCAAGCCCTTAAAGGCGTCCTCGACAATACTCGTAACATTTCTGCCGTCGATCTCCGCCGGTACGGTCAAATCGGTCAGAGAGCCCACATCACCGTTGTATCCGGTGATACCGACTCCATCTTCGCCGTAATCCTCATACAAGAAGAGGTCAGCGTCGCTCTGAACCGCAAATGCAGTCATCGGCTGCGCCAATAAGACGCAAACGACAAGAAGCCACGAAAGTGCGATTGAGATTTTTTTCTTCATTTCTTTGTCTCCTTTTTTCTGGGATAAAAATATATTTCTATTCTGCGACCGAAGAGCGTCCTACCTTCAATCGGCAAAACAAAAACCGACGTTAATGCTATGCCCGTACCTCATAATAAAACCTGCAGCAATGCTTTTATT
Source organism: uncultured Clostridia bacterium (assembly GCA_947595635.1). GTDB lineage: Bacteria > Bacillota > Clostridia > Oscillospirales > Acutalibacteraceae > UBA7067. Next base: position 567 of record CANQEU010000060.1, on the reverse strand, counting down.
AAAAAAAGAATGGTAAACAAGCAAAAATATGGTATGCGGCTAAGCTTGTAAATATATTATAAAACAGGACAATGATAATTCAATTAAAATTCACGTCAAAAAACGTACATTTTACGCCATTGCTCATATGGCTTTAAAGCCCGAATACATTTAAAAAATCAATGCTTTAAAAATAATTTATCGACAATGATTTGCCCATTGCAGTCCCGCTCCATAACAGCGCCGACTGCGGTTCAAGGACGACACAGTAAAAAACATTTTTTTTGACGAGGTTCCCGCCTACCGCAGCGTTACCGACTTGCGCCGGTAACGCCGCTACTTTTAAGTTGGATTTTAAACGGGGGAGTTGTCGTTCCCCCGTAAGCCCCCACTTTCTTGTACAAAAATTTATTTGATTTTAAATTTGTGCCACTGTCTGCAAATATTGCAAGCGAATAATCAATCTTCCCTCACAGGGCAAAGGAGTTAAGCGTGAACTCTCCAAAGCAATCAAAAGCTTGAAAGTAAATATCCCATAAACGAGAGATGTTTCCGAACGAAATAAAATGTTTCGGGGCGACTTTTGCG
>CANQEU010000059.1 GCA_947595635.1 uncultured Clostridia bacterium | reverse complement strand
TCCAAGCCTTTTTCGACATTTCTGCGCCGGAGAAGGCTTTTTCTGTTTGTATCAAAATCAGCAGGAACATTGAGCCGGGATATACTCCCGGCTCTTTTTATATGTATAAGCCTAAAAAGCTAAGCCTTTATTGCCATATTTGTTTCTTTTCTCCTCTACATAGCATATCGGCGGAAAAATAATCATAGGATTGTTTAGAAAACAAATACCCTTGCATTTGTGCGGAGCTTTCTTCACTCTTGCGGACAGGTATTAAAAAAAGGAGAGAGAATTAATGGATTACATTTTTGAAAAGAAGTCTGTGCCTGTACGGGAAACTGTGTTTGACGGCTGCTTTGAACAGCCGGTTGACCTCGATTTCACCTTGCCCGACTACTGCCCCAGCATCGAAAAAATACTCAAATGCAAGGTGATCCCAAAAATACACTCAAAAAGCCTTAGCGGTGACAGACTGACAATCGACGGCGCGGTTACCGTTTGTGTGCTCTATATTGACGAGGAGAAAAAAACACTGAGAAGCTGCGAGCACACTTCGCCGTATTCCGGCAGTATTTCCGTAAGGTCAGACTGCTCAGACGCCGTTATCAGAGCCTATGCAAAGCCTGAATACGTTAATTGCAGAGCGATAAGCTCAAGAAGACTTGATATTCACGGCGCGTTTTCGCTTTGTGCAAAAATTGACGCTATATGCAACAAGGAAACCGCGTGCGGTTGTTCAAGCGATGATATTCAAATAAAAAAATCCTCGGTTCAGCTTTCAAAGCTTTGCGCCTTGGCTCAGCAGCAGTTTTCTGTAGCCGATGAGCTTGAGCCTACAAACGGAAGCCCTGCCATACGCTCTATTTTAAAAAGCGACGTCAGGGTTAAAGAATGCGAATGCAAGGCCGCCGGAGATAAGGCGATGGTAAGAGGCGAGCTTATTGTAAGAGTTCTTTATATCGCCGACAATGAAATTGCAGAAACAGCCGTCATGGAATTTTCAATTCCGGCAGGTCAGGTTATGGACGCTCCCGGAATTGAGAGCAGTACTAAAATTGACTGCCGCCTTGAGCTTTTGTCCGCCGATGTTCGTTTAAGAGAAGAAAGCTCGGCAGAAAACGGAAATTCAGTTACAATCGACTGCCGCCTGTGCGCAACCGTTGCGGCATACTGCGACGAATCCCTTGATTATATTGCGGACGCATATTCAACAATGTATGACCTTGACGGCGAATATTCGCAAATACATTTATCAAGACTTTGCGACATATGCCGTGAAACCTCGATAACAAAAAGCAGCGCTGACGCGGAAACAAACGGCATATCTAAAATAATAGACATTTGGGGCGAGCAATGCAGCGCGGAGTCGGGCTTTGACAACGGCACGGCAATTGTAAAGGGAAAGCTTACCGCTTGTATTCTCGCACTTGATAACGATTCGATGCCTTTTTATATAGAAAGAAGCGTCGACTACCTCTGCCCCGTTAAGCTAAACCTTGAAGACCCCGAAAAATGCGTTGTTGAAGCGGCCGCGACGGTCGAGTCGATAAGCTACAGACTAAGCGGCGGAAGCGCAATCGATTTGCGCTGTGAAATAACGGTTGACGCGCGTGCAGTAGAAAACATAAGCGCAAGGGTGCTCAGCGGCGCTCACGCCGACGAGGAGCACAAGAGAATAAAAGAGTCGGACGTTGCTGTTACCCTTTATTTTGCGCAAAAGGGCGAGAGCATATGGAGCATTGCAAGAAGCTACAGCTCAGACCCGGAAGCAATAAAGCGTGAAAACGATATTACCGACGATGAGCTTGACAGCGAAACAATGCTGCTAATTCCAAGTATATAAGAGGAGGTCTGTATTATGCCGGAGAGAAATATTTATGAGGACATTGCAAGAAGAACGAACGGAGATATTTACATAGGCGTTGTCGGCCCGGTTAGATCGGGAAAATCAACCTTTATCAAGCGCTTTATGGATACTCTCGTAATACCTAATATAGAAAACGACAGCCGCCGTGAAAGGGCGATAGACGAGCTGCCGCAGTCGGCGGCAGGCAAAACGATTATGACGACCGAGCCAAAATTCATACCTGAGGACGCGGTTGAAGTAAGCATTGGAGGAAACGCAAGCTTTAATGTAAGAATGATAGACTGCGTTGGATATATTGTTCCCGGAGCGGCAGGATATATTGAGGACGAACAGCCGAGAATGGTAAAAACGCCGTGGTTCGACGATGAGATACCGTTTAATATGGCTGCCGAAATCGGCACGAAAAAGGTGATAACCGAGCACAGCACAATAGGTCTTGTGATAACAACAGACGGCACGATAACAGACCTTCCGAGGGAGGAATATGAGGACGCGGAGCAAAGAGTTATAGACGAACTAAAGATCATTAACAAGCCGTTTGTAATTATTCTCAACTGCCTGTCTCCAAGCTCTCCGAAAAGTCTTGCTCTTGCCGAGGAGCTGACAAAAAAATACGGCGTGCCGGTTATTCCCGAAAGCTGCATAGATCTCGACGAAAACGAAATAAAAAGAATACTCGCTTCTCTTCTGTTTGAATTTCCGGTCAAGGAGATTAAAATAGATATGCCAAAGTGGATCTCAACTCTTGAAAAAAGCCACTACATCAGAAGCAGCATATTTTCCTCTATATTCACCTGCTCAGGCAGTATTAAAAAAATAAGAGAGCTTCAGGATATGGTTAATAAGCTGCCGGAATGCGAGCATATAAGCGCCTGCTCAATTACCGCGATAGACCTCGGCAGAGGAACGGCAAAAATCTCATTAACGGTTTCCGGCAGTCTGTTCTACAGAGTTTTGGGCGAGCAGACAGGGTTTGAAATTGCCGATGAAAAAAGCCTGCTTGAGTGTATGCTCTCACTTGCGAAAATTAAAAAGGAATTTGAAAAAATAAACGAGGCGTATAACAGCGTAAGCGAGACAGGATACGGCATAGTAATGCCGACAATGGACGAATTGTCGTTAGAGGAACCTGAGATAATAAAGCAGGGCGGAAAATACGGAATAAGACTTAAAGCCTCCGCTCCGTCAGTGCATATGATAAAAACAAATATAACAACTGAGGTTACGCCCATTGTAGGAAGCGAGCAGCAAAGCGAAGAGCTTGTTATGTATATGCTTAAGGAATTTGAAGAGGATCCGGCGAAGATATGGGAGTCAAATATATTCGGAAAGTCGCTGCACGAGCTTGTAAACGAGGGCTTGCACAACAAGCTTTTGCGTATGCCGGAGGACGCAAGAAACAAAATGCGCGATACCATAGAGAGGATAATAAACGAGGGCTGCAACGGACTTATCTGTATAATACTATAAAAAACAGGGCGCTTATAAAGCGCCCTCCTGCTTGTCAATAAACCGATTTTGGCAGGCGAAAAATAAAGTTTTCGCCCGCCTTTTTCAAAAGGCGGCGGTTTCCAAAGGCAGAGCCTTTGGTCGCAGCCCGCAGGCTGCGAAATTTCCTGCGTTTCAAAGCGCAGGAGGGGCGAAAAACAGTCCGGTGGACTGTTTTTCGGTGAGCATCGTCACCGAGCGCTGCCTGTGGCAGGTTAAGCGAGGTGAGGATGGCGCAGCGGTCAAAAATCGCCGGCGCTCCAAGCCGGTGCGATTTTTGGCAACCGCAAGAGTGTTCGCCGGGGGTTCCCCAAAAAAGTGGAGTCTTTTTCAAATTTAATCAAGGCAAAATACTTTTTCGACAGATTGCAGGGCGCTTATAAAGCGCCCTTTAAGTTTGTCTAAAAGCCTATTTGACTAAGCCCTTGTTTATAGCAGTCAGACCGTCTGCTATAACTCTAAAACTTGTTTTTAAACATGGAGCTGACACTCCCCCGTAACACCCTTTTGCTCGCTCAAAAAATTTTTTATTATAAAATTTTGATTTACGGGTATAAAGATTAATTAAGAAAAATTTCTCTGTGCGAGAATGATGAGGTGCAGGAGAAGCAAAGCTTCTCCTCAAAAAACAAAATCTTAAGCAGCAGTCCCACTGCACAGCAGTGCTGACTGCGGTCCAAGGATTACATAGACAAAACCGCCTTTTCGAAAGGCGGTTTAAAAATTATATAAGATAAAAGCTTTAATGAACAGCGTCAAGCTGACTGAAATATTTGTCAAATGCCTCTTTATATTCCGTGTTGTAGCTTTCATCTCTTCCCTCGTGCAGTGTGGAAACATAGTTGTGAACCTGATGCTTAATTTCAGGCGTCGCGCGCGCAATTGTAGCAACGCCGATGTTTGAACAAATATCGGATATTCTTTCCATTTCAGAGAGAAGATTTAAAAATTCGGTACCGCTGATAATAGAGCATTTGCCTGTCCTAAGTCTTTCAAGATGATTGTCCTTCAGCCTGTTGACCATATCGTCAACAACCTGCTCAAGGGGCTCAATATGCCTTGCGGCTTCCAGATTTCTGTTTTTAAAGGCGCTTTCACTGTAATCGAGTATGGTATCAAGCAGATTTTCAAGAACACTAAGCTCCGAAAGAGCGCTGCTTGTAAGCGGCGCTTTATTTTTGTCTAAGCTTGCCGCAATTTCCGCAATATTCACCGCATGGTCGCTCAGACGTTCAAATTCGGTTACGACCGAATGATAGTGACTCAAAATTTCAGAATGCTCCGGCGCTGTTATGTGCGCGGAAAGCTGGACAAGATAATTGCTTATCTGATCTGTCATTCTGTCTATGTATTCCTCATTGTCATAAATCTCCGCGGCAGCCTTAGCGTCATAGCTTTCAAGCAGCTTAAACGAGCTTGACAGATTTTCCCTTGCCATATCGTACATTACTATAAGCGCGTCATAGCTGCGGCCGAACGCAATTGCAGGGGCGCTGAAAAATACGGGATTAAGCGTTGAGGGTATCTCGTCGTGCTGACCGGTCATGCTTTTATCCTTTATAATTTTGCGGCTCAGCTTTTCAAAAAGACCGAGCAGCGGGAACAGCAGGATAGAGCAGGCAAGATTAAACAGCATATTGAGGTTCGCGATGTCGCCTGAATTAACAACGCTGTTCCAAATTCCGCTTAAAAATCCGAGGTTATATATTAACGCAATTGCAGCCAAAATTAAAACGGATTTTCCAAGATTGAAAAGAATATTAATTACTCCGACCCTTTTCGCATCAGGCTTTGTTCCGATACAGCAGACAATCGCAGTAGTAATGCAGTCGCCAAGATAAATTCCGACCAAAACAGCGTAAATGGAATTAAACGTCAAAAGTCCCGACATTGAGAACGCCTGCAAAATACCGATACTTGCCGAGGAGCTTTGAAGCACAAAGGCAACTCCGGCTCCGATGAGGTATGCAAGAATTGGATTTTCGCCGAGCATTGAAAACAGCCGCTCTATTGTTCCGCCCTCAGCCAAAACATTGACGGCGTTCGTCATATTGAGTAGACCCGAAAACAAAATGCCAAAGCCGATTATAATTTGCCCTGCCTTGCCAAAGCCCTTTGATTGCAGCCCCATTATAAATATAATGCCGATTATCAGCGCTATCGGAGCTAAGGTCGAGGGCTTGAAAAATTGCAGAAACGAGGTGCCTGATGAGTCAAGATCCAAAAGGCGTATTATCTGTCCCGTTACCGTTGTACCTACATTCGCGCCGACAATTATGCCGATAGACTGGTGCAGACTTATTATGCCCGCCCCGACAAGTCCGGCTGTTATAACGATGGTCGCCGTTGAGGATTGAATAACAGCAGTTATCAAAAGGCCAAGGAAAAAGCCCTTTATGGGCTTGTTCGTAAGCTGTTCAAGCGCCTTCTTTAACGGTCCGGACGAGCTTTCCTTTAATCCGTCTCCCATTATCCGCATTCCGTACAAAAACATTGCAAGTCCGCCCAAAAGCGAAATAAGATTAAAAATATTCATATTCTTCCCTCAATAAAAGTCTGTGAAAAGTATTGTAAATATATTTTAACTGAATTTTACAAAATTTTCTATAGTTTTTCAAAAATAGCGCAAAATTATTTTATTTTTCCAATTAAGCAAAAATAAGTCTGTATGTTTTTATTGCTTTTTATGAAAAACGTGTAAATTTTATTCTGCACTGACAAATTTTAACAAAATTTATCTTGATTTTATAAGAAATTCATTTATAATTATTTTAATAAATTTCATATTAGGAAACAGGAGGTTGTATTTATGAGTAAAATTTTAGTTGCATATTTCAGCGCAAGCGGAACGACGGCAGGCGCCGCGAAAAAGCTTGCCGAGGCAATCGGCGCCGATTTGTACTGTATTCAGCCTGCCGTCCCCTACACTCGGGCAGACCTGAACTGGATGGACAAAAAATCACGCAGCACGGTTGAGATGAAGGACGATTCAAGCAGGGTTGCCCTTTCAGACACAAACGCCGACATAAGCGCATATGATACCGTCTTGCTCGGCTTTCCGATTTGGTGGTACCGTGCTCCGCATATTATTGACACATTCCTTGAAAGCTACGATTTTTCGGGAAAAAGAATTTTCACCTTCGCTACATCGGGCGGAAGCAGTCTTGGCAAAACGGTGGAGCTTTTGAAAAAGACCTGCCCGAACGCGATATGGAAAACGGGCAAAATGTTAAATTCAGAGCTGTCAGCCGAAGAAATAAAAAGGTGGATTTCAGAGGAATAAATCCTATGTTAAATTAAGGAGGAATTTTAAATGTTGGGAAATTTCAGCTATTGCAACCCGACAAAGCTATATTTCGGAGAGGACTCTCTGAAATATCTTAACGACGAGCTTCAAAGGTACGGCAAAAACGTACAGCTTATTTACGGCGGAGGCTCTATAAAGAAAAACGGGATATATGACAAGGTTATTGAAATATTGCAAAATAACGGTAAAAATATTTTTGAGGACGGCGGAGTAATGCCGAACCCTACGGTAGACAAGCTGTATGAGGGAGTGAAAATCGCAAGGGAAAACAATGTTGATCTTTTACTGTGCGTTGGCGGCG
>CANQEU010000058.1 GCA_947595635.1 uncultured Clostridia bacterium | reverse complement strand
ATTCTTCTTTTGTCCATCATTGCGTTTGCAATATTATTTTTTAAGGACAAGCTTATGAAAAGACTTATATTCGGCGCTCTTTCAATGGCTGTTTTATTTATTTCCGACGCTTTAACTTTTTTCATTCTTGAATACTTTGGCTCAAAATTTGGAATTTATTATGAAAACATAACGGGAGATATTGCAATGTCAGTACCGTTAGTATTGATATTCTATATCATATACAGAATTTATGATAGGTTTTCGTCAGATGTAAGCCACAACACAAAGAAAATAAGGGCATCATATTTTATGCCGTTATTGATTTTTATAGTCTCGGAAATATTATTTTTTATTTTAATTGCTGAAACTATACTAATAAAAAGGGCGCGTAATATTGTTGATTATCAGCGTGCGTTAAGAAGCGATCTCATATTGTTTATTTTTATCTTCCTAATTCTCGACATTATAATCTACACAACGCTCAAGCGAAACGCTGAAATACAGAAAAAGGAGCTTCATTATAAGACGCTTGAGAACCAATATAAGCTTGAGGTGGATTACTACAAGAAAATGGAAAAAAGCATAAACGAAACCGCAAAGATGAGGCACGACATAAACAATATTTTGCAGATAATTAAAATAGAGCTTGCGGATAATTCCGAACAAGGGCGACAAAAGGTGAGTGAATTTGCAAGCGAGATTGAAAAAATTATGGAAAAATCAAAGATACACCGTTTCTGTGAAAACAGGATAATAAACACTGCTCTTTACGATAAAAGTGAGAAAGCGTCATCGCTTGGAATTGAAATAGACGACAATGTTTTTATTGATGAAAAAACGGGCATAGACGATTTCGAATTGTGCCGCATTTTTATAAACCTGCTTGACAACGCGACAAACGCCCTTACGGACTACACGGGAGATAAAAGGAAGATAATACATATCGCCTGCAAGGAAACCGACGGGTACTTGTATATTCGGTGTCAAAACAGTTATTCAGAAAAAGAGGAAGTTATAAAAAGCAAGGAAAAAAACAGCGGACACGGATACGGCTTGCAGATAATCGAGGAAATCGCAAACGAACACGGCGGCGAGCTTGTTACCAAGGCTGAGGGCGGAGAGTTTTCCGCTCTTGTTACACTATGCGTCAATGCAAAGACGGTATGAACACGGATAAATTCAACAAAAAGCAAAAGAGCCGCCGACTAATAACAGTCGGCGGCTTAATCTGTCAAAAACGTGTTTTGTACTGTAATCCTTGGGCCGCAATCAACGCTGCTTATCAACGCGATTATTGCTTAACATTTTATTATTTTGTCTGATTTTATTTCATTTATCAGTATAATTTTGCGTATCTGAAGCTGCTGTTTGCGCGTTGTAAACGGTGTTCTGTGTATATCCCGGCATATCGGCAGCTCGTGTATTATAATTGCTTTGCGTGAATTGAGCGGTTGGCGGCACGGCGCCGTAATACATCTGCCCGTTAGGCATATGATTATACACGCCCTTATCCTCTATAAATGTTGTGTGCTTTGTCTGCCAGCGCTTTATATATATTTCAAATGCAATAGAAATTATCAACAAAAACGGAACATCTGCTACTATACTCAAAATCATTTTGCCCCAATCAAACGCGAAATAGCGGCCATAATTCCAATTATATCTTGTTGAAACGCTTGAAAAAATTCCAATTATCAACGGTATAGCGAGAATTACAACTGACAGCAGACCCCATAATACAAGCTTTCCGAAAAGCTGGGGTGCTGTTCCGTTAAAATAAAGCCTTTTTCCGTTTATAACCGTGTGCTTTGTTTCCCAGCGTATTTTAAGCACCTTTGCCCATGGTATCCCAAATCCGAGTGTAACAATTGCAATCAGGTATCCGAGCAGTTCCCAGCCTAAAAGCTGCCACATATTACCATCGAAATGTGAATTTGCAACCTCTGAGGATACTAAATTGCCATTAACATTATAGCCTGCGCGATTGTAATTTGAATAATTCTGTCCTTGCTGGCTGTAATTGTTTTGTGAGTAGCGCGCATTATTGTACTTTGCTCCGGAGTTAATTTGTGCGTCAGTATTTTGAATCAGCTGAGCACCGCATTTTTCACAGAACCGACTGTCGGCGCTATTTTCATATCCGCAATTTTGACATTTCATTTTCTTCACCTATCCTTAAATGTAATTATTTAGTCGCAAAAATCTTCCTGTTTGTGTTGACTTTAAGCGCGAAAGGCGCTACGCATTCCGACTCAAAGCACAAAGATAATGCCTATTTTCTCAAATTAAAAAAATTAATTGAACTTGCCTTGACCGTAGAGGCAGCCAAGGCAAGCTTTTTTAACTATTTGGGTGTTGCTATTCACTCATTGCTTATGTCAATGAAATCAAAACCGTTGTTAATTGCGTAACTTTCCGCTTCAGACCCCGGATATCCGTAAATTGTAAATCCCGGTATCTTATCACTGTAATTAAATCCTAATAAGCTTCTATCCAGATCGGTCATTGTTCGTGGTATTGTTACGCTTTTAAGGATTGAGCAAGCGTTAAACGCCCACATTATCATATTGATATTGGGAGAAAATACTATTTCACTGATTTCGGAGCATTCACAAAACGCGAAATCGCCTATCATTTCAACACTTTCCGGCATTACAAGCCTTTTAATATTTTTATTTGCGTAAAACGCACGTCCGCAAATTTCTTTTATACCGTCAGGAATTATATATTCTCCGTTTTCAAATTCCTTTTGTTTTGGACAAAGCATAAGCATTTTTCTTTCGGAATCAAATAATATTCCGTCTTTACTGTAATATCTGCCGCCGCTGCCGCTTACATTATATTCCCTGAGATTTTCTCCGCTTGAAGAAAACCAGTCTGTAGCCAACTGCTCAATATTGCTCGGAATAGTTATTTTTTCAAGGGCCTTGCATTTTTCAAATGTCCAGTCGGTAATATATTTTATGCCTTCCGACACCGTTATGCTTTTTATATTTTGCACGGCATCGCCGTCAAAATTCCCTGGCAAAAACGCATCAACGGATAAAACCGAATGTCCGTCTATAACCGCAGGAATTGTAACGTCGGTATCGTTGCCGCGGTAATCTGTTATAGTTGCCATATTGTTTTCATCGACTGTATATTCAAATTCATCAGAAGTTAACAACGTATTGGATGTTATGTCTACTACACGCAGTACGCCGTCTGCAAGGAAGTAAAGCCTATTGTCAAAAATTTGAAGTCTGCCTACATCCGAATAATTTGACGCAGATTCGACTATTCTCTTTAAGCCATCAGAATATTTCCCATTAATAATGTTGTTATTTTTGTCAATAAAACAAATTACATCATCATTGTAGTAAACATAATTAAGCCTCTCAAACGGAGAATACGCGTTTAGAAAATCATTTGAATCAATCACATCGCTTATTTTTGAAACATTGCCTTTTTTATCCCTGCGCACATAACCGCAAACCGAGCTATCGGTTTCATATGTATAATCGCCTATCGTATATGAGCAAGCGGTACGGTCGTCATTCCACGATGATAAATGTCCCATTCTGCCTGTAGACTGTACTCTCTTATCGTTCATATCATAAAAATCTATAACATATACCATCAAAGCAACAGGAAGTATCTCCCTCAGCTTTCCGTAAATCAATTTATCATCATTTAATGTAAGAGTGTAAACGTCGCTCTTTAAGAATGTTGACGCTCCATCATTAAAATCGTATCTGTATAAATCATATAAAGCAGATCCGTCAATTTCTTTATAATTGTTTGATGAATCATCGCTGAAATAATTACCGTTTTTTTCCAAATAATAAAGGTTACCCTCATATACGACCGGGAAATTGCCTTGATCTGAGATTATTTTTTTCTCATTCGTCTTATAGTTAAGACATACGACTTCCCCTGCTGCCGAAGCAAAACCGTATTCGACTTTGGATGACCACCAATTATCTCCTGTATGAACAAGATAGATTAGATAATCGCCGATAATATTCATATCGGATATTACGCCGTTCTCTTTTATAATCTCAGTCCGATTTCCGCCCTCTATATCAGAAGAAAATATAGTTTCTCCTTCAATACCTCCGGCATAATAAATCGTATCGCCTTGACCGGTCAGCGTACCTCCGTTTTGAAGGTTAGCTGTCGAGTTCCCGTTTACCTTAGGTACATCCGACTCATCGGGTATACTTTGCTCTATGTCATAGCTCACGTTAAGCTTTATAGTTTTACTTATTCCTTCCACATCAATCGTACAGCTTACCGTAAAGCTCTTATTAACAATCTCGGTATTGTTGGCTTTAACAGAAACAGTCGCAAAAGTAAACGCTGAGAAAAGCATACATACACAAAGTAAAACAGATAATACACGCATAGCATTCTTTCTGAACTTATAAGCTATAAATATTGCTGCTACAGAAATTATAAACGCTACGGCTATTATAAATATCAATGGTGTGTTTCCCGTATTCACATCACCCTTTCCTTCATTGCCTCCCGATGACGCGGTCAAGCCATTCGCCTCTGCGCCGCCGGTTGTTCCCACCTGTGCTTGATTGCCGCTCTGATTATTCGAGCCGCCACCGGTACCGCCGGGATTGATTGCTTCTTCATCTTCGGTTTGTATTTTTATGACGTTCACCTCAGATGACAGGTCATCGCCTGCTTTGAGTGAGCTTATCTTTGAAAGTAGAGCTTCCTCGTTTTTAAGCTTAAACCCGTCAGGCAAAATCAACTCTAACGTCACATTATTAATGTCATAGTCATTTTTATTTTGCACGCTTACGTTAAGCTTAATTTCCTCATCGGACGAATAGCTTGACTTATCGGAGCTAAGCCTTGCCACTAATCCGTCTTGAGATTCTTCCGCCGCGAATGCAGTTGTTGAAACGCTAAGCATAAGCACCAACAAAGCTATTACAAAGGCGGAAAATTTTTTAGCTTTTTTCATTGTTTTAACCTCCGTTAATGTAATTTATCAGCAGAGCTATGCAAACTGCTATAAATTATGCTGCTGACCCTACAGATTTTGCAATCTCTGCCTATAAATATATATAAAACAAATTAATTGAATATGGAATAAATTTGCTGTAATTGACATTTTTTCTGCAAAAAATATCCTCATTAATTTCTTTTAATTAACAGATGCCGCTTGTTGCTTTATAAAAAAACAAAAGAGCAATCCTTCGATTGCTCTCTGTTTATACTTTTTTGCATATCGTTCCGCTCTATACTGCTGTCAATGAAAACATTACTCAGACCAAGGTGACAGTATTTTATATTTCTGTTGTCAACGCGTTTGCCTCGCATATAGGCTTATCGGGAATAACGTTATACTTTGCGCCATAATATTCAGGCCTTTAATTGCTTATTCTAAATTTGAATAATAACTACCGAAAAATCAGATTTCTGTATAATCCTCCCGCGATTCCTCAGTACTCCTCTGCTTTTCTAATTAAGGCTTGCAAACCTTGCACGGAGAATAACCCTGCGCCAATGCCTCGTCCAAGCTTCCGATAGTAGCATAGTTTTCATCATGGATTTTATCTACCCAAGTGCAGTCCGGTCTGTGCACCTTCTTTGTATTTGTGTTGAGCACATAATAAGAATAAGCGCCGGACTGCCCGTAATATGACGCTGCCGGAGCCTCTGTCGGTGGCTGAGTCGGAGCCTCTGTCGGCGGCTGAGTTGGAGCCTCTGTCGGCGGCTCAGTCGGCGGTTCTGTAGGAGGCTGCGTCGGTTTTTCCGTTGGCTTCTCCGTTGGTTTCTCGGTCGGCTTTTCTGTCGGCTTTTCTGTTTCCTCTTCGGTTTTTTCGCAACTCAAAATTATTTCTTCATCAGAAGCGATTTCGAACGGCGCTGAAGGATCCTGCTCGGTTACAGTCCAGTTCTTTTTGTTAATAATAAACTTGCTGTCGGAGCCTTCTGCCGCTTCAATGCTTATGTTTGTAAAACCTGCATCCTCAAGCAGCTTTTCCGCCTCGTCCGCTGTGCGGCCGACAACATCGACAACCGACAGCAATGCTTCGTCTTCCTCCGAGCTTACGTCAGATGAGCTGCCGTCACTCAGTCCGCATGATGAACAAAGCAGCAAAACGGTTGCTAAAATAGACAATAAAAATTTCTTTGACCTCATTTACTTAACTCCTCCTTAATTTAACATAAAATCGGTATTGACAGATTCTGCAATACACAATAAAATATAACCAGGAAGAAGTGAATATTTATCACACCGCTTTTTTCTTTAAAGCCCACTATTGCAGTAGTGGGCTTTTTGTATTATTGCATTATGTATATATTATATATTAATGTATTTAGAATTTCAACTTTTATTTATCGAAGGTTAAATAAGTGTGATTATATGCTCACATATGAAATTGTATTAAAATTTTAGTCGCCCAAATGACAGCTGTCGTCAATTTTATTTCTCGGATGCTTAACCGTGAGGATATTTTTCTGTTTATTGATGCTTGTATGTGTGTAAATCTGCGTTGTGGTAATTGAGCTGTGTCCGAGCATTTGCTGAATATATCGAATATCCACGTCCTCCTCAAGCAGCAAAGTTGCAAAGGAATGACGAAACATATGCGGCGTAATGTGCATATTTATATTCGCTTCCTTGGCATAAAGTGAAATCATATTCCTTACAGATTGCTCGGATAATCTTCTGCCGAGCCTGTTTATAAATAGGTAAGACTGATATGACAGTTCATATTTAAAAACGCTAAAGTATTCCTTTATCAAGGACTGAATGTTTTTATTGCATATCTGTATAAGCCGTTCCTTAGAGCCCTTGCCGTAAATTTTTATTATGTACTCAGACAAATCTATTTGTTCAACGGTGAGCGAGCATAATTCCGATATTCGCATACCCGTTGCAAACAAAAGCTCAAGCACCAAAGCGTTGCGCAACGCGGTTTTTCTGCCGTAGACGGTTCTTTTAAGCTTCAGCTCGCGGTAAGCGAAATTTATAATCCGCTCAATGCTTTTCAAGGGAATAGTTTTAGGCAGCAAAAACGGTTCTTTGTATTTTATCTGTATTTTATGAAACGGATTCACTTTAATAATATCTTCGGCTTCAAGGTAGTGAAAAAATGCCTTGAGCGAGGCGATTTTTCTTTTTACGCTCTTGGGCTTGTACTTAGAGTGCATACTCTCTATATAAAGCTCTATAGCTTTTTTATCCTCCCATGCAAGCTCCCTTTCGCGTATAAACCCACGGTACTGCCTTAAATCAATAGAATATGATTTAATGGTTTTGTAATCAAGATTTTTCATCGTGCCGCAAAAACGCAGATATTTTTCACACAGAGGCATCAACTCGTCAATATTATATTCCATCTCTCTATCGCTCCCGGTAATTGATAAGATAATTATGCGATTATTATTGAAATAAGTCTATAATTTTATCGGTGAAATTTAGTCACGATAATTATTTTAAAATCATCCTATCCCCTGAGATATTCCTACTTAATTTTATTTTGCATTAAGCATATATCATTTAATTCGGCAAATGTATGTGATAAAATGATATGACCCAATAAAAAAGAGAAGTTCAACCTTTGGTATGGTATAATTAAGTTACCAC
>CANQEU010000057.1 GCA_947595635.1 uncultured Clostridia bacterium | reverse complement strand
GCCCCTTTTAGGGGCTAAGCCTGTAATAGCCCCTTTTAGGGGCTGTGCAAGCCACCGGTTTACCGGTGGTATTGACTTGCAGGAGAAGCCTCGCTTCTTCTGCACCTCATCATTCTCGCACAAGGAATTTTATTTAATTAGGCTTTTATGCCCGAAAAGCGAACTTAAAATTAAATAAATTTTTGTACGAGAAAGTGGGGGGGTTAACGGGGGAGCGTCAGCTCCCCCGTTTAAACTCTAACTTAAAAGCAGCAGCGTTGCCGGCGCAAGTCGGTAACGCTGCGGTCATAGTCTGCCTGCGGTCAAAAGGCGAAAAACGAAAAACCAATTTTATAAAAAGGAACCGACATTAATCACATTTCGTGATTAATGTCGGTTTGTGCTTTTATTATACAAGCTCTTTTAATGACTCTATAATGTAATTTACGTCATCGTCTGTCAAAAGCGTGTGCAGTGGAATGGTTATTTCATTTTTATATTGATTGTAAGCATTCGGAAAATCCTTGATGTCAAAGCCGAGGTTTTTATAAGCGGTCATCATAGGCAGAGGCTTGTAATGCACGTTGGTTGCGATTTTTTTCTCTGCAAGCTTTGAAATAAGGGCGTTGCGCTCATCAACATCATATCCCGGTATCCTGAGAAGATAAAGATGTCCGCTTGAGCGGAATCCGTCGCCTGAATGTATCATAGGTTTGAGCCCCATTGGAAGAAACGCATTGTCGTACATTTTGATTATTTCGTGTCGGCGTTCAAGCATTTTGTCGTATCTTTCCATCTGCTTTACTCCTATGGCGGCGAGCGTGTCAGGCATATTGCACTTGTATGCGGGCGCTATTATATCGTATTCCCATGAGCCAAGCTGCATTTTTGAAAAGGCGTCTTTAGTCTGACCGTGAAGAGAATATATTTTTATTGTGCGCTCAAGCTTATCGTTGTCAACGGCGTCAATGTTCATCCACGTCAACGCGCCGCCCTCTGCGGTTGTAAGATTTTTTACGGCGTGAAACGAAAACGCGGTGAAATCGGCAAGCTGTCCGCTCGGCTTGCCGCAGCGCATTGCTCCGAGCCCGTGAGCCGAGTCCGAAATCAAAGCGACTCTGCCCAATGCCGTCTGAAGCTCGTTTTTCGGGTTGGCTCGGAATATATTGCGCTTGCTGTTTATTATTTCAAGTATCCTTTTTTGGTCGCAAACCTTTCCGCCGATGTTTACGGGAATGACAGCCTTTGTTTTTTCAGTTATAAGTCTGTCAAGCGATTCGCAGTCTATTAAAAACGAATCTGCGGCAGTATCTGCAAGAACAAGCTTTGCGCCTATGTGCTGCGTGACCGCCGCAGTCGCTGTGTATGTGTACGCTGTGGTTATAACCTCGTCTCCCTCGCCTACGCCGAGCATTCTCAGCGCCATTTCCATTGCGGCGGTGCAGGAATTAAGACAGACCGTGTGATCGGTTCCCGCGAATTCGCTTACTGCTTTTTCAAGAGCCATTACCTCTTTACCGGTCGTTATCCAGCCGGATTTTAAAACTCTTACTACCTCTTCAATTTCCGCGTCGGTAATATCCGGCGGTGAGAACGGAATTTCTCTCATTTTGCAGAGCCCCTTTGATGAAAGATAATTTGCAATACCGATAAAAAGGTATTAAAATACATTTTATCGGGAATTTTATACTGCCCGGTCGCGGACGTCCGCCGCCCTTAGGGGCGGCGGCGTCGCGAACCCTCGGCGCGAGATGTTCTCGCGCCGAGGGTTCGGGGAGCGAAGCTCCCCGCGACCGGCGCTGCGCTGCCGCTGACCTTAAACGTGCAGTCTGCGGCAAAGCGAGTTTATTTAAATTTGTTCTGATTTAGATTTTATCACTTATAATATTGCAAGTCAATTGCTAAAGTGAGAGCGGAGGAGCATATGTACTATTATTCGCTGAATGAATATTTGCGCGGACGGTTTGGAGAGCCTGTGTATAAGCTTAGCTTAAACGGCGGAATGACCTGCCCGAACCGTGACGGCAGAATTGGAACGGGAGGCTGTATATTTTGCAGCGCAGGCGGTTCGGGAGAGTTTGCGCCTGACGGCGATATTGATATAGACGAGCAGATAGAACGCGCAAAGAGCCTTGTCGCCGGTAAAACGAAGGCAGAAAAATTTATTGCGTATTTTCAACCCTTTACAAATACTTATGCTCCCGTAGAATATCTTGAGACACTTTTTATGAAAGCGATACGGCGCAGAGATATAGCCGCCGTTTCAATAGCGACAAGACCCGACTGCCTCGAAAGCGAAAAAATAGAGCTTTTGCGGAGGCTTAACAAAATAAAGCCGGTGTTCGTGGAGCTTGGACTCCAGAGCATACACGAAAAAACCGCCGACTACATACGCCGGGGTTATGCGCTTGAGGTGTTCGATAAGGCGGTCGATTCTCTTAAGTCCGTCGGGATAAATGTTGTTGTCCATCTTATTTTGGGACTGCCCACGGAGAGCCGAGAGGATATGCTTAAAAGCGTTTATTATGTTGGTCAAAGCGGAGCGGACGGAATAAAGCTTCAGCTTTTGCACGTTCTTAAGGGCACCGAGCTTGAAAAGGAATACTCAAAAAAGCCGTTTCATATTCTGACCCTTGACGAGTACGCCGCGCTAATATGCGACAGCATTGAGCTTTTGCCGAGGAATATGGTTATACACCGAATAACCGGCGACGGTGACAAAAGACTGCTTGTTGAGCCTGAGTGGAGCGCAAATAAAAAGCTTGTGCTGAATACCATAAACAAAATGATGAGGGAAAGAAATATAGAGCAGGGTATCATGCTGTCAAAATAACGTCTTATTCTTAACAAAAAATCAATCAATAATGAAAGCTTAGCTGATATAATTATAAGAAGAAAAGGGGGATATTATGTCGCAGATCGTTAAATTTGAAAATGTAAAAAAGATATATAAAATGGGCGAGGTAGAAATAAACGCCTTAGACGGAGTGGATTTTGAAATAAACGAGGGGGAGTTTGCCGTGGTCGTAGGCTCAAGCGGAGCCGGAAAGACAACGGTGCTTAATATTCTCGGAGGAATGGACAGCGCGACAAGCGGTAATGTGCTTGTTGACGGCAGGAGCATAACGTCGCTTAAGGGAAAGGAGCTTATATCTTACCGAAGATTTGATATAGGCTTTGTATTTCAGTTTTATAACCTTGTGCCGAATTTGACGGCGAAGGAAAACGTGGAGCTTGCGGCACAGATATGCCGCGAGCCTATGGATGCCGCCGAAGCGCTTAAAAGCGTCGGACTTGAGGAAAGGACAGACAATTTTCCGGCACAGCTTTCGGGCGGAGAGCAGCAGCGAGTTTCAATTGCAAGGGCTATAGCGAAGCGACCGAGACTTCTTTTATGCGACGAACCCACCGGGGCGCTCGACTATAACACCGGCAAGACCATACTCAAGCTATTGCAGGATAAGTGCCGCAAGGACGGAATGACGGTTGTGCTTATTACACACAACTCAGCGATAACCCCAATGGCGGACAGAATAATAAAAATGAAAAGCGGCAGGGTGATAAGCAATCTGACAAACGATAATCCTGTTTCGGTTGAGAGTATAGAGTGGTAACGGGAGGAATGGCAGTTGAACGGTGCTGTTTTTAAAAATATATTCAGGGAGATATGGCAGACAAAGGCAAGGTTTATATCTATTCTTGCAATAATCGGTCTTGGGGTCGGCTTCTTTGTAGGGGTCAAGGCGGCGAGCCCGTCTATGATGAACACTATGAAAAACTATGCTCACGAGCAAAATATGATGGACTTTCGCCTTGTGTCTACAGTCGGCTTTGACGATGACGATGTAAGCGCCATTAAAAAGACAAAGGGCATTGCGCAGGCTCAGGCAGGATATTTTACAGACGCCGTTATGAGCGACGGAAACAAGAAAAGCGTTGTCCGCCTGCACAGCCTGTCCGAGGACGACCGCATAAATATGCCTCTTTTGAACGAGGGCAGGCTGCCGCAAAAATCCGGTGAGATAGTCGTTGAGGACGCGGCTTATGCGTCCGCTATTGAAATCGGAGAGAAGATAAAATTTGATAAAACCGTTAAGTCAAGAACAAGCGGCAAGGATGAGGATATTCCGCTTGAATGCACGGAATACACGGTAGTCGGCAAGGTGAAGTCGCCGCTTTATATATCGTTTCAAAAGGGAAAGACGACTATAGGCAACGGGACTATATCTTATTATATGATGATATTGCCTCAGGACTTTTCCGGCGAGCGCTACACCGAGCTTTTCCTTTTAAGCGATTATTCAGTTGACGGCGGAGATCCGTTTGCCTCTGAATACGGCGAGGAAACGGACAGTATTAAAACGAGGCTTGAATCAGCGTGCGACAAGCGCCTTGAAATCTTTGACAAGAATGAGCTTGAGCCTGAAAGAGAAAAGCTAAGCGACGGAAAAAAGCAGCTTGAAAAGGCAAAAAAGGAAAGCGATAAAAAGCTGTCGGAGGCAAGCGAGCAGATAGAGGCTCTTAAAAAGCAATACAAGCAGCTTGTACTGCCGTCCGGCAACACGGCACTTATCGAGCAGATGAAAAAGCAGATAGACGATGCCGAGAAGCAGTACAGCGAGAGCAAAGAAAAGGCGGAGAAGGAGATTAATGACAAGCAGCAGGAAATAAAAGACGGCGAGGCGGAGCTTGAACAATTTGACGATATGACCTCATATGTATTCACAAGAGACGAAAATCCGGGATATTCCGAATTTGAGGACAACGCCGGAAGAGTTGACGCTGTTGCAACCGTGTTCCCCGTTTTCTTCCTGCTTGTCGCCGTTTTGGTATGCGTAACTACAATGACAAGAATGGTTGAGGAAAGAAGAACCGAAATAGGCACCTTTAAGGCGCTCGGATACTCAAACTCCTCTATAATACTTAAATATGTGCTTTACTCAACCGCGGCAGGTATCATAGGCTGTGTTCTGGGCTGCATAATCGGCTGTGCAACCCTGCCAAGGATAATCTTTGACGCCTACGCGATGCTTTATTACATAAAGCCTATGGACGCGGTCATACCGTGGGGCTATATAGTCGGCGGATTTGTTGTCGCAATACTTTGCACGGCATTGGTGTCATGGTTTACCTGCCGACAGGAGCTTTTGCAGCGGCCGGCAGGTCTTATGAGACCTAAGACCCCAAAGGCAGGCAAGAGGAATATCCTTGAGAGGATAGGCTTTATCTGGAAAAGAATGCGCTTTACATCAAAGGTAACGGCAAGAAATATATTCAGATACAAGGCGCGCTTTTTTATGACGGTGATAGGCGTTGCAGGCTGTACGGCGCTGATTTTGGCTGCTTTTGGTCTTATGGACTCGATAGGCGGAATCGTCGATAAGCAATTCGGCGAGATAAATCAATACAATCTGAGTATAGTTTTTTCAGAGAAAAAGACCGCCGGGCAGGCAAAGGATTTCATAGAAAATGTAAAAGAAGAATACGAGCTTAAAAACTCGATGCCTGTTTTTCAGGACGAGATAACGGTTAAAAATAAGAATAACGACGGAAAGGCTTACGAGGATACGTTCCTTGTTGTTCCCTCAAGTCCCAAAAATTTCCGCACGACAGTTGATTTACACAGCAGGCAGACAGGCAGCAGCATAGAGCTTAATGACGACGGCTGTGTTATGAGTGAAAAGCTTGCCGCCAATATGGGCTTAAAAACGGGCGACAGCTTTAAGGTGGAGGACAGCGACGGACAAAAAGCCGAGCTTAAGCTTTCCGCAATTTGCGAAAATTATCTTTACAATTACATCTATATAACGCCGGACTGCTATAAAGACGCGTTCGGAACAGACGTAAAATATAATATGATAAACACAAGCTTTGATTATACGTCTGACGAGGAAAAGGACTCGCTTGCAAGCGAGCTGCTGGAAGATGAGGACATTGTCACAGTAAACTATGCGGAATCGGGAATCGACAATTTCAGAAAGATGATGTCAACGCTTAATATGGTGGTCTGCGTTATGATAATTTCGGCAGGAGCGCTTGCGTTTGTTGTTCTTTATAACCTGACCAACATTAATATAGCGGAAAGGGCAAGAGAAATAGCCACAATAAAGGTGCTTGGCTTTTACAATCGGGAGGTTAGCGAGTATATATACAGAGAGAATATAATCCTTACTGTAATAGGCACGCTGTTCGGTCTTTTGCTCGGCGTGTTCCTAAACAGCTTTATAATCAAGACGGTAGAGGTTGATATAGTAATGTTCGGCAGAGAAATAATGCCACAAAGCTTTTTCTACGCTGTCGGGCTTACTCTGCTTTTCGCGGTAACGGTGAATTTCTTTATGTACTTTAAAATGCGCAGGATAGATATGGTGGAATCGCTTAAATCAATTGAATAGCGCCATACCCTGAGCTGCCGCGATTTAAATTGTTATTCGTCAATTTTCCGCTTTACATTAAATTGATTATCATTTAAAATATACCGTAAGAAAACAGAGAGGAATGATTAATATGTCTAAAAATCCGATAGTAACATTTACAATGGAAAACGGCGACTCCTTTAAGGCGGAGCTTTATCCCGAAATTGCGCCTAACACGGTGAATAACTTTTTAAGCCTTGTCAATAAGGGCTTTTATAACGGACTAACCTTTCACCGCGTAATATACGGCTTTATGATTCAGGGCGGCTGTCCTAACGGAACCGGCACCGGAGGGCCGGGATACTGCATTAAGGGAGAATTTTCTTCAAACGGCTTTAAGAATGACCTAAAGCATACAGAGGGCGTGCTCTCAATGGCAAGATCTATGATGCCAAACAGCGCCGGCTCGCAGTTTTTTATAATGCACAAGGCAGCTCCTCATCTTGACGGTCAGTATGCGTCGTTCGGAAAGATAATAGAGGGAATGGAGGCTGTAAATGCAATAGCGGAATGCGATACTGATTTTTCGGACAAGCCACTTGACCCTCAGGTTATTAAGAGCGTGACCGCCGAAACCTTCGGCACGGAGTACCCGGAGCCTGAAAAGGCGTAATAAAAAGCTAAATTGCTTTAAAAAATCGTTTAAATATGTATGTAATCTCTTTGCGGCATAGCCTTTCGGCTATGCCGCAATTTGCATATAAACCTATTTTTGGCTTTATGCCTTTTGACCGCAGACAGACTATGACCGCAGGCAGACCGCCTTGCGGCGACCTGCCTGCTGCTTTATATTTATTTATTATGCAAGGGGCAAGCCCCTTGCAACCCCAAGCCTGCCAGAGATTACAGGCGAATTATAGTTTATATTGCTAACAGCAAATGATTTTAAATCCGCTTTCGGGCATAAAAGCCAAATCAAGCAAAATTCCTTATGCGAGAATGATGAGGTGCAGGAGAAGCGAAGCTTCTCCTGCAAAAAATAAAAACTTAAGCAGCAGTCCCGCTGCGCAGCAGCGTTGACTGCGGTTCAAGGATTGCAAAAGCAAAAAATAAGTTTTGAAAAAAGCTGCTACTTTTAAGTTGGATTTTAAACGGGGGAGCTGTCGCTCCCCCGTAACCCCCCACCTGCTCGTAGCAAAATTTGTTTAATTTTAAATTTGTGCCACTGCCTGCCAAAGACTGCCGAGCGAAACTTTCCAAAGCAAATAAAAGCTTGAAAGTAAATATTCCATAAACGAGAGATGTTTCCGAACGAAATAAAATGTTTCGGGGCGACTTTTGCGCAAGCAAACGAAAAGTAAAACATTGA
>CANQEU010000056.1 GCA_947595635.1 uncultured Clostridia bacterium | reverse complement strand
ACGTCCTTTGCTTTCTTTCCCACGAGGGAAAGAAAGTGCCTGCCCGGCACGAGGGCGAAGTGGAATTATAAATCTTATTTTTCAAAGCAAAAAAGCTTTAATTTAAAATTAAATTTAGTTTTGTGCTTTTTGACCGCAGGCAGACCGCCTTGCGGCGACCTGCCTGCTGCTTTATATTAGTTTATTATGCAAGGGGCTAACGCCCCTTGCAACCCCAAAGCCTGCCAGAGATAGCAAGTAAATTATAGTTTTATATTGCTAACAGCAAATGATTTTAAAGCAAATAAAAATCAAAAAGTTTTTTATTAAAAGAAGCCTGCCCGGCACGAGGGCGAAGTGGAATTATAAATCTTATTTTTCAAAGCAAGAAAAGCTTTATTTTAAAATAAAATTTAGTTTTACTCCTTTTGACCGCAGGCAGACCGCCTTGCGGCGACCTGCCTGCCGCTTTAATATTATGTTATATTAACGGGGGAGCCGGCGCTCCCCCGTAAGCCCCCACCTGCTCGTTAAAAAAATATATTTAATTTTAAATTCGTGCAGCTGCTTGATTAAGCAGGCTCAAAGTCCTGCAAAATAATCGCATTAGAATGCCAAAAACAGTTGCAAGCGATATTTTGATATGGTATAATTAAAAAGACTAAAGGCGACTTTCATTTCGGGGAAACAAACAGATTATTTTATTCGGCGTTTCTCCGGAATTTTTTGCTTTATGGGAGCAAAAGGATGCGTAATGGGGAACTATAGTCAGTAGAAAAAGGAGCTATGGATTATGGGTAAGTATTTTAAACGATTTGCTGTATTTTCGGCGCTTCTCGTGTGCATTTTTATGACGGCTGTTTCAGCAGGCGCGGCTGATGGCATTGTCTTGAGTGCGGATGCGGAAAGAATAGAGAGAGGGGGAGAAGTGTCGGTTTCGCTCGACTTGGGCGAGGATAAGGATCTGCACGCCTATGCGGCTAAGCTCAGCTACGATAAGAATGTGTTTGAGCCTATTGATAAGAGCAGCTTTCAGGCTCAGGACAACTGGTCCGATATTGTTTACAACAGTGAAAATAAAAAATTCGGACTTATTAATAAATCAGGCGAAAACGGAGCTGACGTGCTTGAGATAAAATTCAAGGTCAAGGACGACGCAAAATCAGGCGCGACCTCAATAGTTGTAGATAACGTCAGCGTATCAGACGGAGGCAGTGCGTCAAGTCTGCCCGGCGGTTCCGTCGATATTTACATTAAGGAAAACGCTCTTGACGATACTGAGGCGACTGCTCCAAAGGTCGAGCTTGCAAACAAAAATATATCGGTTTCTTCGGGTATGGGCGTCACTTGGCTCGGCATACTCTTTATTGCGCTAACCGTTTTAGTCGCCGCATTTGCGGTCGTATTCTTCATTAAGGCTAAGGACGCAAAGAAAAGGATAATATCTACGTCTGTCTGCGCTGTAGCGGCGGCAGGACTGATATTCGGTTCGGTCTGGGCATTTACATCAAAACAGCCGGACGTAAACTCAGACGGTAAGGTCGATTACGACGACGCAAAGGACGTTTTGGAGTATCTTCTTGAAATAGATAACGATGAAAGCGAAAAGCAGGAAACCCAGCCGCCCGTTTCCGACGACTCATCAAGCGCTTCTTCGGAAGCTTCGGGCAATTCCTCAAGCGCTTCCGACGGCTCAGGCTCATCAAATAATTCGGACAATACGGGCAATACGGACAATTCCGGTAATTCAGGCAATTCAAGCAATACGGGCAATTTGGGCTCATCATCTTCAGGCGGCTTAAATCCCGATGTTAATAACGACGGCAAGGTCGATATAGGCGATGTTGGCGGAGTAGTTGACGAAGCCGGCAAGGATACCGAGTATAAGGCAACAATCGGTAAAATCGAGCTTGCGGAGCAGGGAGATCAAAAGCTTGAGCTCGTTGACGGAATATATTACATAGCTAAGGGAGAAAAGAATATAACCGTCGGCTTTGAGGCGACGGTAACTCCTCACACCCTTATTAAGCAGGCGCTCATCAACGGCAAGACATATGATGTGACCGCAACAAAAATAAGCGATACAAAATACTATTATATGGCAAAGGTGCCTGCGCCGAAGGCTTCGGGCAAAACGACCGAGCTGACCGTTTCGCAGGTTATACTCGACAACGGAAAAAAGATTGATGCAAGCGGCCGGCTTTCAGTCGAGGTATTAAAGGATAAGTTTGCGCTCAAAAATTATATATTTAAAGAAAACGGAAAGGATTACGCAATATCGTTCGATATAGACGACCCAGACGGCTCTCTTGTCAGCGGTAATATTATCGCGAAGGGCGAAAACGGCGAAAGCGTTGACATAACGCCGCAAAATATTAAATCAGGCAAAAATGTTTATACTCTAAAGGGAATAAAGGCAGGGGTAAAATATACTGTTGTCGTAACGGCAAGATATGACCTTGACGGCGAGAGGGACAACGGCGCTCACGACGGAATGGAAATACTCCTGACAAAGCAGATAGAGGCGGTTGATTATTCTCTTGAAGTGAATAACGCCGGAATATCCGTCAACAAAGAAAACAAGACGGCTGTTATTGAGTTTAAAAGCACGACGGCTGTCAGCGGCAGGTATATAACAAAGGTTATAATCAACGGAAAAGCATATGACGCAAAGCGCTCAGGCTCAACCGACACCTACACTGTAGAGGTGCCTTACGAAAATGAAGGCGCAGCCGTATATAAAATTACAGGCGTTATCCTCGACAATGAGGTGCAGCTTGACATAGAGCAGGTAATACAGCTTAAAGCCTTTAAAACAGCGCCTACGGCAAAGGAGCTTAAGCTTTCTCAAAACAAGGCTGAGGACGCGATAGATTTCAGCTGGAGCCTTAACGACCAAGACAACACCGTGTCCTCGCTTTATGCAATTTTAAATAGAAACGGCAAGACCGTACAGACAAAGAAAATCGAAAGGAATACTGCAAGAGTAAGCTTTGCTGTGCCTAAAAACGAGTGCGCGGGAGAGTATAAGGCGGATATAGCAGCCGATTTTGAGCTTGTAGACGGTGAATCTCACAAAAAGGAAACCCTTGCGTCGGCAGAGCTTGAAATTGCTGTGGAGGCGACTGTAAGGGCGTTCGCTTCGTCCAAAAAATATGCGGCTAAGGGAGAGGACGTGGCCTTTGAGCTAAGCATTGATTCCAACACACCCGACGACTTAACAGGAGTTGTTATAAACGGCAAAAAATATTCCGCAAGCCGCAGTGACAACGGAGAATATACAGTAAAATATAAAGCTCAGGATAAGGCGGGAGCAGAGAGCGTAAGACTTGAGGAAATAATATTCCCCAATGCCTCAATTAAGACTGACAAAAGCGCAAAAATAGAGGTATTAAAGGATAAGCCCAAGGTAAAGAACTTTGTTTACGACGACAGCAAGGATGAGCATATCGTTTCCTTTACATTAAGCGACGATGACAACGCGTTTGTAAGCGGCAAGCTTACCGTTACGGACGAAAACGGCGATGAGGTTGAGACTATAGCGCTTGACGGCGATAGCAAGGATTATAAATACAAGCTTAAGCTTAAGGAAAACGGTATATATAATATAAGCCTTAGCGTGACATATGACCTTGACGGCGACAAGAACAATGCCGATAACAGATCAACAGAGGTTATGGCTGAAAGAAGCGTTGAGGTGCTTGTCGATTACAAATTTACATTCAGCAACGCGAAAATAAAGGCGATTGACAACAAGAGTAAGAGTGTAACAATTAGCTTTACAAGCACCAACGCATCAAGATATTACGGCGTTTCAAAGGTAGTTGTAAACGACAGGGAGTACGATGTAACCAAAGACGGCGACAGCTATACCGTAACCGTTGTTCTTGACAGCGCCGTCAGAACAGAGCTTAAGCTTACACAGGCAGTGCTTGAGGATATGAGAAGGTTCGACGTTGACCCGTCGGAAACTGGCTTTGTTGTATTCAAAAGCATTCCTGCCGCTCAGCTTGATATAAGCTCGGGAAAAACATCTTTGGATGTAAGCTACAGCATTCTTGACGACGATAAAACCGTCGGAGATTTCAGAATTGAACTGTTAAACGGCAAGGGCAAGATAGTTGATTTTAAAGCTTCAAAGGAGCTCGGCTTAAAGCTCAACGGAAGTGTGACGTTTGACGGGCTTACAGCCGGCGAATACAGTGTTCGCGTTCTTTCGAGCTTTGACGCTGCCGACGGTATTGAGCACAAAAACGAGGAGATAGGCTCAAAGACCGCGATTGTTGAGGCCGCAGCGGAGATAACGGGCTGCGATCTTGATAAGAAATATATAGAGAAGAACAAAACCCTTAGAATAGCATACACGATAACCTCCAATATGGACGAAGAGCCTGCCGCGCTCACCGTAAACGGCAAGGATTATCCGGCGCAAAGTATAGGTGACGGCGTTTACGCAATCGACTACACGGTTGGCGACAAGGCCGGAGCAGAGGATATAAGCGTTACTGCAATTAAGTTTGCCGATATATCCGTTTCGACAGAGCATAAGGACAGCATAGAGGTGCTAAAGACCGCTCCGAGCATATCTGAGCTTGACTATGACGCGGAGGAAAGTCCAAGCGTGTCGTTTACGCTGACAGACGATGATGACGCTTTCATAAAGGGCAGCATAATCGTTTCCGGCGACAACGGATATAATAAAGAGATACCTGTTGACAGGGATAAGAGTAAATACGAGCTTGGCATTGAGGAAAACGGATTTTACAATGTAAGCGTTCAGCTGACATACGACCTCGACAGCGACAAGCAGAGTGCGGATAACCGTAAAACAAGTGAGCTTGCCGCAAAAGAGATAGAGGTTATAGTAAAATATAACTTTACATTTACAAACGTAAGTGTCGAGTCTGTCGATTATGACAGCAGGACGGTAACAATAGGCTTTAACAGCACAAATGCGTCCATATATAAGGTAGCTAATGTGATGATAAACGGCACAAGCTATGACGCTTACGCAAACGAAGACCGCTATACCGTAAAGCTGCAGCTTGACGGCAACGACAGAACCGAGCTGAATATCACTCAGGCAGAGCTTGAAAATCACAAGAAATTTGATGTGAAAGAAAGCCTTGTTGTATTCAAAAGAGCTCCAAGCGCAATGATCAACGCAATAACCGGCGAGGATAGGATAGATGTAAGCTATATAATTGCGGATCAGGACAATATAGCCGAAAATTTGAGAATAGTATTAAAAACCGCGGACGGAGAGGTTAAGAAAACCGAGTCTGTCAAGGAGCTTGAGGGTAATATCACGTTCGCGTCTCAGGCAGGCGCATATATTGTCGAGGTAGTTGCGGATTATGACGCAGTTGACGGAAAAACTCACATTGACGAGGTTCTTGTGTCCGACGACGTTATTATGCCTATTGATATAGACAGTATTTCGGGCAAGGCGCAGAAGGACTATGTAAACAAGGGCGAGAGCGTCGATATAATTTATGCCGTTGAGGATAATACATATGAGGCGGTAAAGGCGTTCACGGTAAACGGCGACGATTATCCTGCCGAGGATCTCGGCGACGGCAAGTACAAAATAAGCTTTAAGGCGGGCAAAGCCTCGGGAACGGAAAAGCTTTATGTTACGGCTGTCAAATACGCAAGTGAAACCGTTGCGGCAGAATGCAGCTGCACGATAGAGGTGCTTAAGGAAACGCCGGCTATTACAGGCTTTGACTACGACGGCAGTGAGAAATCAATAGTTTCGTTTGTACTGAATGACCCCGACGGCGCGTTCATCAGCGGCACATTGACAGCGACCGATTCCAAGGGTGAGAAAACAGAGTATGAAATTGAAAAGAACAAGAGCAGCTATGACCTTGGACTTAAACAGAACGGAACATACAGCATAAGCATAAATGTGACGTATGACCTTGACTCAAACAGGGACGACAAGACAAATCAAAAGACCGAAGAGTTTTATAACGGCGAGATACAGGTTATTGTAAATTATGAATTTAAATTTGCAAACGCCGCAGTTAAGTCGGTCGACAATAAGGGAATGACGGCTCTGCTGAGCTTTGAAAGCACCAACGCCTCAATTTATCCGGTGACTAAGGTAACGGTAAACGGCGGCGAGTATGACGCCGTTAAGGAGGGCGACTCTTTATATACGGTAAAGGTGCCCTTGCAAAGCCGCGAAAAGACAGAGCTGAATATAACAGGAGTTGAGCTTGAGGACCATAAGAAATTCAACGTAAGCGCATCTCTTGCGGTGTTTAAAACAGCGCCGGGCGCAACGCTTAATATAATCAAAAGCGATAATAAGCTCAATGTCGGCTATGTTGTTATAGATAGCGATAAAATAGCCGAAAATATAAGGCTTGTCCTTTGCAGCGTATATGGAGATGAAATTGACGCAAGGGAGATTGCGGCAAGGTCTTTGGAGGGCTCTGAGAAATTTGAGATTGACCAAACCGGAACATATAAAGTAAAGCTTCTTGCAAGCTATGACGCGGTGGACGGCTTAAAGCACAATGACGAGGAGCTTGCTTCCGACGATGCGTCATTCTCAATCGGCATAGACAAAATCACGGGCAAGCCGGCAAAGGAATATATCGAAAAGGGCGACAGCGTTGACATAACCTATACGGTTTCGGACGACAGCTATGAGGATATAAAATCGTTTACAATAGACGGCAAGGACTATCCTGCCGACAAGCTGAGCGACGGCGAGTATAAAATAAGCTATAAGCCGGACGGCAGCGCAGGAGTAAAGGATATTGAGCTCACCGCTGTAAATTACGAGAGCGAGAGCGTTGCGGCATCATGCAAGAACACGGTCGAGGTGCTGAAGGACGCTATAAGTATAAGCGGCTTTACTTTTGACGGCAGTGAAAAGTCAAAAATATCGTTTAAGCTTGTCGATTCGGACGACGCGTTTATAAGCGGAACGATTTTGGTAACAGGCGATGACGGCTTTACAAAGGAGATACAGCTTGTAAAGCTTGTTGAGGACTACGATCTCGGCATAACCAAAAACGGAGTTTACAATGTAAGCATAAATGTAAATTACGACCGTGACAGCAACAAGGACGATAACAAGAACCGTATCTCCGAAGAGCTTATAAGCGAGGAGATACAGGTAATAGTCGATTACGAATTTGAGCTTACAAACGTAAAGGTCAAATCCGTAGACAATGACAAAAAGACCGTTGAAATAACATTTGACAGTACAAATGCGTCCATATACAAAATAGCAAGGGTTGTAATAAACGGCAAGGAATATACAGCAAAGGCAAACGGCAATAGCTACACTGTTGAGGTAAAGCTTGACAGTCGCAAGAGAGCCGAGCTTAAAATGACTCAGGCAGAGCTTGAGGATAAAAAGACCTTTAAGCTTGACGAAAGCGTAGTAGTATTTAAAAACGCCCCAACAGGAGCTATTGAAACGACCTTATCCGATGATGTTATCCACGCCGTCTATACGGTTTCGGACGATGAGGGCATAGCTGAGGACGTAAGGCTTGTGCTTAAAAATGCAAACGGCGATGTGTTAAGCACTGTTCCGTGCGGTCAGCCGAAGGGCGATGCCGACTTTACGGTCGATAACGCCGGAGCATATACAGTAGAGCTTATCGCAAGCTACAACGCGTTTGACGGACTTTCTCACAAGGACGAAACTCTTACGTCAAAAGACGTTGAAATTGCAATAGACGTTGAAAGCGTATCGGGCGAGATTGAAAAGAAGTATTTTGAAAAGAACGAAAATGTCGATATAATCTACACGGTAGAGGACAATACATATGAGGACGCAGCGACGTTTACGATAAACGGCAACGAGTATAAAGCCGAAAAGCTGGACGACGGAAGATATAAAGTAAGCTTAAAGGCGAGCAGCAGCGCGGGAGAGGAAAAGCTCAAGCTTACAGCAGTCGGCTATTCCGGCTGCAAGGCTGATGCTAAATGCGTAAACAGCATTGAGGTGCTCAAGGACGCCCCGACAGTGACCGACACCGACTATAACGGCGCGGAAAAATCCGAGGTATCCTTTAAGCTTAACGACCCCGACAATGCGTTCATTAGCGGCAGAATAATTGTTTCCGATTCAAACGGAGTTGTAAAGGAGCTGCCGGTTAAGAAGGAGCAGAGCGTTTACGACCTCGGCCTTAAAAAGAACGGCTTGTATATGGTAGCCGTAAGCGTGCTTTATG
>CANQEU010000055.1 GCA_947595635.1 uncultured Clostridia bacterium | reverse complement strand
GGAGAAGCGAAGCTTCTCCTGCAAAAATAGAAATCTTAAGCAGCAGTCCCGCTGCGCAGCAGCGCCGACTGCGGTTCAAGGATTGCAAAAGCAAAAAAATAAGTTTGTCGATAATCACAGCCTTAAGGAGATTTATCTCATTAAGGCTTTTACTCTATCCCGTTGGCAAGCTTTGCTGCCGTCAGGGTGTTCTTCATAAGCATAGCAATTGTCATAGGCCCTACCCCTCCCGGAACTGGAGTAATATAAGACGCCTTCTTTTCGACCTGCTCAAAATCAACGTCGCCGCAGAGCTTGCCGTTTTCGTCTCTGTCCATACCTACGTCAATAACAACCGCGCCCTGCTTTACCATATCCGCCTTTAAAAATTTGGCTATACCGACCGCCGCTACTATAATATCCGCGCCAAGGCATACTTCTTTAAGGTTTTTAGTGCGGCTGTGAGTTATAGTTACCGTTCCGTTTTTATGTAACAAAAGCATAGCCATAGGCTTGCCGACTATATTGCTTCTTCCGATAACGACGCAGCTTTTGCCCTCTATATCAATATTTTCGCTTGCAAGCAGCTCCATAACGCCGGCAGGAGTGCATGGCAGAAATTTATATTCGCCTATCATTATCCTGCCCACATTTTCGCTGTGGAACGCGTCAACATCCTTTTGCGGGTCAATCGCGGCTATAACCGCCTTATCGTCAATCTGCGGAGGAAGCGGAAGCTGAACGAGTATTCCGTTTATTTTGTCGTCGCGGTTAAGACGCTTTACAAGGGCTATAAGCTCCTCCTGCGTGGTAGTGCCTTCAAGCGCATATTCCTCGGAGTAAAATCCAACGAGCTCGCACGCCTTCTTCTTGTTATTAACATAAGTCCTCGACGCGGGGTCGTCGCCGACTATTACAACCGCAAGCCCCGGTGTTATTCCCATTGATTTAAGCCTTTCGGTCTCCTTTTTGACCTGCTCTTTAACCGCTGCCGAAACAGCCTTTCCGTCTATTATTTTTGCCATTATGCGTCCTTCCTCTCAAGTTTTTTTATCGGCACCTCTATAGTGTCCTTTTTTCTGACGAAGTTTATTATTAAAAATACAAGCCCTATCACAACAAGAGCGGCAGACAAAATCTGCGACACCCTGAGATTTAATATCGGCGTCATAAGGCTGTCTGTTCTAAGCCCCTCAACTATCATTCTTTCAAAGCCGTACCATACAAGATACATAAGAAATATCTGCCCGTCGTATTTTCTTAAATACTTGCTGAAAAAATGAAGAAGCACAAAGCCCAAAAGACACCACAAGCTCTCATATAAAAAGCACGGATGAACCGTAACGCCGCCCGTATTTTCACTTATCATTCCCCATGGCAGGTCGGTCGGGGTGCCAAATGCCTCCTGATTTGTGAAGTTTCCCCAACGGCCGAAGCCCTGACCTATTAAAAAGCCGAGCACCGCAACGTCGAGCAGGGCAGGAATATTCATTTTATTGAATTTTGCAACCGCAAGTCCGCCTATAAGCGCGCCTATGAGTCCGCCGTAAATCGCAAGTCCGCCCTCGTTAATGCTGAAAATCTTTACCCAGTCCTTGCTGTAGCTCTCCCACTGAAAAATCACATAATAAAGCCTTGCACCGATTATAGCGGTAACAAGACCGATTATAACGCAGGTCAGCAGCTTATCCGGGTCAACGCCAAAGCGTTTTTTGGAAACCGTCATCGCATATATTACGGCAAGCACAAGCCCTATCGCTATTAAAAGCCCATACCAGCGAACACTGAAGCCTCCGGCGGAAAACAGCACGGGATTTATATGCAAATCGTTTATTCCAAGCCCCGGAAACGACACATTATAAACCGTCGCTCCCATTATTCCGTACCCCCTTTAATCACCGATAACGTTGTGTTTTCGGGGTCAAGCATAAGTCTTAGCATTTCGTTTGCGTCCTCAAGCTTAACGCTTGCCGCCTCGTCTATCGTCCTGAAAAGCTCCCTGCCGGTAAAATCGCAGCCTATAAGAGCGCCTCCTATAGCGCTTACGCTGTTAAGATAAGACGCATATTCGGCATATATCGCTTTTTTTGCAATCTCAAAATCCTCTTTGTTTATTCCGTTTTTGCACGCGTCGGCAACATATTTTTTTATCGTTTTTGCAGCCTCCTGCGGATTTTTTGATTCACCGCTGAACAAAACTCCGTTATAGCCGGGCCCCTCAAGCTGCTCATAGCCGAAGCTTTCGTTTATAAGATCTCTGTTCATAAGCTCCTCATAAAGCGGAGAAGAATTTGAAGCGAGCGCAAACAGCATAACCTCGCAGGCAGCCGCCTGCCTTTCGTCAAGCCTCATATCGCCGTCAGCCTTGAAGCCGAGCTGGAACATTGTAACCGAGCCGGGGAACACCTGCTCAACATATTCCGAGGCGACCCCTTTAGGCTCAGGCGGAAATATTTTTTCAACCCTTTTTCCGTCGCCGGGCTTAACTATCTCGTCGACAAGCCTTAAAACAAGCTCGACGTCAACGTCGCCGACAACGCAAAGCGCCATATTTTCGGGGGTATAAAAGCTGTTGTAGCACTCATAAAGCTTTTCAGGCGTTATTTCGGCAATCGACTCCACCGTTCCGGCTATATCGGTCTTGACAGGATGATTATGATACATTCCGCCGAGGAGGTTGAACATAACTCTCCAGTCTGGGGAATCGTCATACATCCTTATCTCCTGCCCTATAATGCCCTGCTCCTTTTTTACCGTTTCATCGGTAAAATACGGCTGCTGAACAAAGCCGAGCAGTATTCTTAAATTTTCCTCAAGATTTGAAGAGCACGAAAACAGATAGCAGGTTTTTTCAAACGAGGTGTATGCGTTCGCGTTTGCTCCCGTAACGGCATACTTTGCAAAGGCGTCGCCGTCCTCGCTTTCAAACAGCTTATGCTCAAGATAATGGGCTATGCCGTCCGGCGATATTATCTCTCTGCCGTCAGACATAAAATGTGTGTTTACAGAGCCGAAGTCAGTACCGTAAACGGCATATGAGGATTTATAGCCCTCTTTTGGAAAAACATAAACCGTAAGTCCTGTTTTGTGCTCAATTTTATAATATTTTTCGTTAAGTCTTTCGTTTCTGATTTCCTGAATATTCGCTTCCATTAAAGCTCCTCCTTGTTGTCCGTCAGAAGATAAACCGCCGCAAGCTCAACGCAGTTTGCAGCCTCAACTATCTGCTCTGCTGTAACGGCATTGATTCGTTCGGCCGCCTGCTCAGGCGTTATTATCTCCTTTTCAAATAGCTGAGAGGTATAAAATTTATCTATTCCGCCTATGCTGTCGGTCACTATGCCGGAGCTGTCAGCCACGGCAAGCTTTGCGGCATTTATCTCAAATTCGGATATATTCCCCTTTTTCATCTGCTCAAGCTGATTTAAAATTTCCTTCTTTGCCTTTTCCACATTTTGCTTTTCGACGCCGCAGTCTATCAAAACAATACTCTTCTGTCTGTTGTAGCTTGCGGCGCAGTAGTAACACAGGCTTTCCTTTTCACGAACATTTGTAAAAAGCTTAGAGCTTGGCGTGCCGCCAAGCACAAGGGTCATAAGCTTCGCGCGGTCGGCTGAGTTCGGGTCGTTTTCGTCTATATTACAGGCAAAGCCCATAACAAGCTTTGACTGCATGACCTCCTGCTCCTCCGTTTTTTCCTTTACTCCGGAATCAAGCTTAAACATTCTTGTAGAATAATTTTCGGGACGGCGATTTATTGTGCTGAATTTTTCGCTGAACATTTCGCCTATCACGCCGGCGTCGGGGTTTCCTACAACAACTATATTTATCACAGCCGTTTCAAGCAGTCTTTTCCATGCGGTGTATAGCTGCTGCGGCGTTACCGCCTTCACCTGCTCGTATGAGCCGTACCGCCTTATTCCGAAGCTGTCGTTTTCACACATAAGACTTACGCACTGCGTTATTGCGTATCCTCTTTTTTCATTTATCTCCGATTCAATAAGCTCCAAAAGCTTCCTGCGCTCCTGCTGCGTGTCATACTGCGCAAACGCCTCGCCCTCAAGCTTTGGCTCAAAAAGCATTTTGCAAAGCAGCTTTACAAGCTCCTGCGACAATTTTTCGCCGTTTAGGGCATATCTGTCGTCAAGTCCTGAAACAGAAAGAACAAGCTGCTGCAAATCGCCGATTTTTGTGCAGTCAGCTCCGATTGCCGCGCCGTACAAGCGGTTTACCTCCCTGTTAAGGCTCATATAATCGGGGTATTCTCTGCAAGAGCGTCCCAAAAGCTGTATGAGCAGGGCGTTCTCCGCTGCCGTATCGTTTTTCATCGGCATATACATATTAACCGAAATCTTGCAGGACTTAAATCTGTCGTCCTTTATGCTGTTTAAATATATTCCGGGGCTAAGCTCTCGGCGGCTGAATTTCTCCATTTTTATTTTCCTTTCAATGCTGAAAATCGTGTTAAGTGCTGTTTTAAAGCACAGTCCTTTATTAATATAACACAAAGATAAACAAGATAAAAGAAGGCTTTGTAAATTTTTGGCTATATTTTTAATCGGCGAAAATTTAAATCCTCCGCAGCGCAAACCGCGGAGGACTAATTTATTTAAATAAGATGATATTATGCGCCGCTCCTCGTTTGATTTTTCTTACTCGATCGGCTCAAAATCAGCCGCGCCGTGCTTACAAAGCGGGCAGATAAAATCATCGGGAAGAACGTCGCCCTCATAAATATAGCCGCAAATCTTGCAGACAAAGCCCTTTTTTCCTTCGGTTTCCGGCTTTGGCTTTACGTTTTCATGATAATAAGCATATGACATAGACTCCTTGTCGCTCATCACCCTTGCCTCTGTAATGCTGCATATGAACATTCCGTGTGTGTCAAGATCGACATACTGTTCAACCTTAAGCGACATAAACGCGTTTATATACCTCGGCAAAAATACAAGTCCGTTGTCGGAGCGGTGAAGCTCGTCATAGTTTGCGAATTTGTCCGTATTTCTTCCGCTTGTGAAGCCGAAGTTTTCAAAAACACTGAACGGCGCGTCAACGGATAAGCAGTTTACATTCATTTTTCCCGTTTGCTTTATTGTGTGATAAGAATAGTTTTCCTTGTTGATATTAACGGCTATTCTGTTCGGGGAATCGGTCACCTGAGTTACGGTATTAACAATAAGCCCGTTATCCCTGTTGCCGTCGTTTGACGTTACAACATACAAGCCGTAGCCTATTTTAAACAGAGCCGTCATATCGTGCTTGTCCGCGCTATCGTCCGAGCAGGCGAT
Organism: uncultured Clostridia bacterium; assembly: GCA_947595635.1. Classification (GTDB taxonomy): domain Bacteria; phylum Bacillota; class Clostridia; order Oscillospirales; family Acutalibacteraceae; genus UBA7067. The sequence continues at coordinate 3,000 of CANQEU010000055.1, read as the reverse complement.
ATATTCCTGACAAAGCTCGTCGGCAAGCTTTTCAAGCTGAGCCTCACTGTCAGGCTTAAGAGCCGATTTAATTGTTACTACATTATCGGCAAATGTTATATTCTTGCTTTTCTCAAACATCTTACGCATAGTCTTTGCGGCAAGCGGCGCCCACGAGCCGTTTTCTATGAGAGCAACGGTTCTGTTTTGATAATTGCGCTCCGTAAGATGATTTATAAACTCACGCATAAACGGGAAAATTTCGGCGTTATAAGTCGTTGTTGCAAGCACAAGCTTTCCATAACGGAACGCGTCCTCAACCGCCTCAGCCATATCGTCCCTTGCAAGGTCGTGTATCGAAACCTTCGGCGCGCCCTTCCTTCTAAGCATATCGGCAAGCTTTTCGATTGCAGCCTTTGTATGGCCGTAAACCGAGGTATAAGCTATTACAATGCCGTCGCTTTCAACAGCATATGACGACCAGATATTATAAAGATTAAGATAATATCCAAGATTCTCCTTAAGAATCGGCCCGTGAAGAGGACAGATGATCTGAATGTCAAGCTGTGATGCCTTTTTCAGCACGTTCTGAACCTGAGCTCCGTATTTGCCGACAATGCCTATATAATAGCGTCTTGCCTCGCAAGCCCAGTCCTCCTCAACATCAAGCGCGCCGAACTTGCCAAAGCCGTCTGCCGAGAAAAGTATCTTGTCGGTCGAGTCGTAGGTCATCATAACCTCCGGCCAGTGAACCATTGGCGCGAATACAAAAGTAAGGTTGTGCTTTCCGAGCGAGAAGCTCTCGCCGTTTTCAACAATTATCTTTCTGCTGTCAATGTCAAAATCAAAGAACTGCGCCATCATAGCAAAGGTTTTTGAATTTGCGACAAGCTTCGCGTTCGGATAAACCTTTACAAAATTCTGGATATTCGCAGAATGGTCAGGCTCCATATGCTGGATAATAAGATAATCAGGCGACGTTCCTCCAAGCGCGTCGGCAACCTTATCAAGCCATTCGTGCGTAAAATTAATGTCCACAGTGTCGATAACCGCTGTCTTTTCATCTTTAATAACATATGAATTGTACGCCATACCGTTGGGTACATCATACTGTCCCTCAAACAAATCGACTTTATGGTCATTTACACCGACATACAAAACATCATTCGTAATCTGCATTTTATTTCCCTCCGATTTTATATTTGTTATCCATATTATACCACTTTCCTTTCATATACACAATGATAACTTGATTTTTTATTATTTTGTCCTATAAAAAGAAAAAATGAGCCTGTCAATTAGCCTATTTTTTAAAGCCTTCGTTGAGTTCAGTCTTACAGTCCCGCGCCGGCAAAGCCAATCTGCCGGTATAAGGCTGATAAGCAAAACTGCTCCTGCAAAAAAATCCCCGAAAAAATCGGGGATTGGCTGAAACGCTCAAGTCATTGTGTATTTGTATAAGGGTAACGGAAAATAATAAACTTTCCTCTTTTTGTGCCTCCTCCCCTGTTCACAAGGCTGAAAACACTGCTCGGTTTCATTCCGAGTATTTTACCCATCTCCGCCGCAGTTGCCGCCACAGCCACCGGCAGGTCGTCGCCGTCCGACTTTTTTCTCTGCGATTTATACGCTATATAAGTATATTTGCCGTTAGTCATATTAATACCTCCTTAAGGCTCCGCTTATTCCACTGTAAAGCAGACGGACAAGCGGTAAAATATTCAAACAATTGTTCTATAAATAATTATATTATTCAAATCGCAAAAAATCAATCCGATTTCGCAAAATTTCGAACAGTTGTTCCTTTTTTCAAACATCACATATTTTTTCACTCAGAGATACCGCGTAAAATACCGCGCAAATATCAAATTAACAAAAATCGGTGCAATAATGAAATTGGGCGGTTTTGGTTCCGTCCTGCGAAACAGAGCATATTCTAAGAAAGGAGGGTAGTGCGATTCTTAAATTAATTTCGGCTTAATTTAAGTAACAGAATTATGATTGAGGCAGTTAAAAATATAAGCTCGATATTAGGACTGATAGCAACCGCGGCAACGCTTGTCACAATAGCGATTCGCCCTATAAGAAAAAGGGTAATCGGCAGATTACGGCTTAAATCAAAGATGAGCAGAACCGACAGAGAAATTTCTCAGCTTAAGTCAATCCTTGAAAAGCAGCTTGAGGACGAGAGGATAAGAAGGCAGGACGCAATGCTTTACAGAGAAGCCCTTAAATGCCTGCTGCGCGACGACATAACACATCTTTACTACAAGCGACTGCCGGAAAGGGCAATTCACGCATATGAGCTTGAAAACATAACCTCCTTATACGACACATATATTCTGCTCGGCGGAAATTCCTTTGTAAAAGAGATATACCGTAAAATGAGCACGGAATGGCAGGTTATAAAATAAGCCCGAAATGGTATCATATTGCGGCAGGACGCATATATTTATAGGAAAATAACACGAAAGGAGAATAATAAACGCCGCCTTTGCGGCGTTTATTGCAAATATCAAAATGAAAATAAATTGGAAAGTAAGAATAAAAAGTCCCCAGTTTTGGATAGGCATAATAGGCGTTATCCTCTCCCCCGTTATGTCATATTTGGGATTGAGCGGCTCGGATTTTACAACATGGGAAAGCGTTATAGGCTTTTTCAGAGCGTTTATATCTAACCCATATTTAATTGCAACGGCGGCAATGTCCGTTCTTTCATTTCTCGGCGTTATGGCGGATCCGACAACGAGCGGATTTTCCGACAGCAGCCGTGCAATGACCTACAAGCAACCAAACAAAGATTAAAATTGGAGGTAATAAAATGGCAACAATAGCAGAAAAATTTGTAAACGCAGCGAAGAATTACATAGGTTACGGTCCGAATACCTTTAACAAATATTTCGGCTTTCCGTCCGGCACAGCATGGTGCGCGGAATTTGTTTCGAAGTGCGCCTCGGACGTCGGAGCGATAAACAAGTGCATTGTTAAAACGGCAGGAGCAGGAAGCTTTGCCCGAGAGGG
>CANQEU010000054.1 GCA_947595635.1 uncultured Clostridia bacterium | reverse complement strand
GAGCTTCAAAGCTCAATTTATGACGAGGTTGGATATGTATTCAACATCAATTCTCCAAAGCAGCTTGGAACGGCTCTTTTTGAAAAGCTTATGCTTCCTGCCGGAAAAAAGACAAAAACAGGATATTCAACAAGCGCGGAGGTGCTGGAGGGGCTTAAGCCGTATCACCCGTGCGTCGGCAAAATACTTGAGTACAGAGCCCTTACAAAGCTTAAATCCACCTATTGCGACGGGCTTTTAAAGGTTATAGGCGACGACGGAAGAATACACAGCAGCTTTAACCAGACCGAAACGAGAACGGGCAGAATAAGCTCTACAGAGCCGAATCTTCAGAATATACCCGTAAGGACAGAGCAGGGCAGGGAAATGAGAAGATTTTTTATCGCAAGGGAAGGCTGTGTTCTTGTTGACGCAGATTACTCGCAGATAGAGCTGCGTGTGCTTGCGTCTATATCCGGCGATAAAAATATGATTGAGGCATTCAAAAACAACAGCGATATACATTCAATAACGGCGTCACAGGTATTTAATATGCCGCTTGAAATGGTGAATTCCCAGATGAGAAGCAGGGCAAAGGCGGTAAATTTCGGAATAGTTTACGGAATAGGCGCATTCTCGCTTTCAAAGGACATAGGCGTTACACGCAGGGAAGCGGACAATTATATAAAATCATATCTTTCACATTACAGCGGCGTTGCCGAATATATGGAAAAAACAGTAGAAAACGCAAAGAGAGCCGGATATGTAAGCACTCTGTTTAACCGCAGGCGTTATCTGCCGGAGCTTAAGTCAAGCAATTTCAATATGCGCGCGTTCGGCGAAAGAGTGGCAAGAAATATGCCTATTCAGGGAACTGCCGCCGATATTATAAAAATAGCTATGATAAGGGTAGACGAAAGGCTTAAAAAGGAGAATATGCGCTCTAAGCTGATTTTGCAGGTGCATGATGAGCTTATAGTCGAAGCGCCAAAGTCAGAGGCTATGCGTGCCGCCCTGATATTACAGGAGGAAATGGAAAAGGCTGTTGAGCTTAAGGTGCCGCTTATTGCGGACGCCTCTATAGGAAGCACCTGGTACGACGCAAAGGGATAAAGCGCCGCGGAAATATACTCTTAACGTTCGCTGCTTTTGAAAAATGAAGCAAAAGGAGATATAAAAATGGCAAGGATAAAAAATGTGCTGTTTGTATGCACCGGCAACACCTGCCGCAGTCCAATGGCACAGGCGATATTTTGCGATATATCAAAAAAAGAAAAGCTTGGCTGCGTCGGAGAGAGCGCGGGAATAGCGGTCGGAGCCGAGGGCAGAGCAGCCACGGCGCAGGCGGTAAAAGCGCTTGAAAGGCTCGGCATTGATATATCTCAGCACAAAAGCAAAAGCGTTCGCTCAATAAAGCCTGAGGAATTTGATTTGTTTGTCGCGATGACCGAGGACCACGCCGAAATGCTTATGAATCTCGGCGTGCCGAAAAATAAAATATATATTATGAATATTCCCGACCCGTTCGGCGGCAGCCAGGAAATTTACGATTTGTGCTGTAAATCTATAATATCGGAAACCGAGCGGCTTGCCGAATTGATAAAGAAAAACAATGAGCAATAATATAATTATTAAGAATATGAATGCAGGTCATATTGACGGCGTTTGTGAAATTGAAAAACGCTGCTTTTCAAAGCCGTGGAGCAGAGAGTCCGTCGCAAGAGAGCTTGAAAACGAAAGCGCATTCTATTTTGTTGCGGAGGAAAACGGCTTTGCGGTCGGTTATATAGGCACATACCGTGCAGCCGACGAGTGCTACGTTAATAATTTTGGCGTTTTGCCGGAATACAGAGGCAGAGGAATAGGCACAGCTCTGTTAAAGGCGGCAACGGACGGCGCCGAGAAAAGCGGAATGAGCTTTATATCGCTTGAGGTGAGAGCGTCGAATCTTTCCGCCGTCGGAATTTATGAAAAGGCAGGCTTTAAGAAGGTTGGCGTTCGCAGGAAATTTTACAGTGAGCCTGTTGAGGACGGCCTGATAATGACATGTTATTTTAACGAGCCAAAGGATGTATGAAAGGACAGAATGCAATGAAAATACTTGCTATAGAAAGCTCCTGCGACGAAACGGCTGCCGCAGTAGTTGAAAACGGCAGGAGGATAATATCGTCTGTTGTTGCCTCTCAGGTCGAGGAGCACAAGCTTTACGGAGGAGTTGTCCCTGAAATAGCCTCAAGGCGGCACTGCGAGTCAATAGTCGGAGTGGTAGACGAGGCTATGCTCAACGCCGGCTGCGGATATGACGATATTGAGGCGATAGCCGTTACATATGCGCCGGGGCTTATAGGAGCTCTGCTTGTCGGCGTGAATTATGCAAAGGGTCTTTCGCTTGCAACGAAGCTGCCGGTCGTTCCCGTGCATCATCTTCGCTCGCACATAGCCTCTAACTATTTGTGCCATCAACAGCTTGAGCCTCCGTTTTTATGCCTTGTTGTCAGCGGCGGACACAGCCATATAGTAATGGTAGAGGACTATACAAAAATGAAAATAATCGGCAGAACTCACGACGACGCTGCCGGCGAGGCGTTTGACAAGGCGGCAAGAGCAATGGGAATGCCGTATCCAGGTGGCATTCATCTTGATAAGATTGCACAGCAGGGCGACGAAAACGCCTTTGCTCTGCCTCGTCCCTCGGTTCAGGGCGCGCCTTACGATTTTAGCTTCAGCGGACTAAAAACCGCCGTCATAAACCTTATACACAATGCGTCGCAAAAGGGAGAGCAGCTGCCTGTAAACGATTTGTCCGCCTCATTTAGAAGAGCGGTTGTAGACTGCCTTACCGATAATGTTTTCAAGGCGGCGGCGGATTTGAATGTAAAGACGATAGCTATGGCAGGCGGCGTTTCGGCAAATTCTCTTTTGAGAAGCGAGATGCAGTATGAATGCGACAAAAGAGGTATCAGACTATATATGCCGGATAAATGTCTTTGCGGCGATAATGCGGCAATGGTCGGCTCTCAAGGCTACTATGAATACATAAGCGGAAATACGGCGGATCTTTCGCTTAACGCTTATGCCACCATGTCGATTGAAAAAGGATAGAACACACAAATTAAACTGGTAAGAACGGCGCCGCCGCTTGAAGTCGGAGGCGCGGCGAGCATATATAACATATATAAAGAGAGGAGCAATCAAATTGAAAAAGCTTGGATTCGGGTTAATGCGTCTTCCGCTTTTGGACGGCAACAACAAAAATATTGACATTGAAAAGCTTAAGGATATGGCGGACGCCTTTATAAAGGCGGGCGGAACATATTTTGACACCGCTTATCCGTATCATCAGGGAATGAGTGAGGTAGCTTTTCGCGAGGCTGTTGTAAAGCGATATCCCCGCAGCAGCTACACCGTGACTGATAAACTCCCTATATTCGCAATTCAGCGAGCCGAGCAAATGCAGCCGATTTTTGACGAGCAGCTTGAGCGCTGCGGAGTAGATTTTTTTGACTATTACTGGGTTCATGCTTTGGGCAGTGAAAGCTATGAAACGGCGCAGCGTGTGAAGGCGTTTGAGTTTATCGCGGAGAAAAAGCGAGAGGGAAAAATCAGGCACATCGGCTTTTCGTTTCACGATTCGCCAAAACTGCTTGAACAGATACTCTGCGACCACCCCGAAGCGGAGTACGTTCAGCTTCAGATAAATTACCTTGACTGGAACGACACAACAATAAGAGCAAAGGAATGCTATGACATAGCGACAAGGCACGGCAAGCCCGTAATAGTAATGGAGCCGATAAAGGGAGGAGCGCTTGCCAATGTCGCACAGGGCGCCGAAAGGCTTTTTAAGTCAAAGGAGGCGAATATGTCGGTGGCTTCGTGGGCTGTAAGATTTGCAGCCTCGCTTGAAAATGTTATGACCGTTCTGTCCGGTATGAGCAATATTGAGCAGATGCAGGATAACATAAGCTATATGGCTGATTTTAAACCGCTTGACAACGAGGAGCAGGAGCTTGTTATGACGGCTGCAAGGATGATACGCGAGAGCATAGCGATACCGTGTACTGCGTGCCGTTACTGTGTGGATTATTGCCCCAAAAGCATAGCAATACCGGAATACTTTGCCGTGTATAATAATCTTAAGCGATTTGGGCCGGAGCAGCGCATTGTTGCAGATACATATTATTCAAATCTTAATATGGAGCACGGAAAGGCGTCCGATTGTATAAAATGCGGAAAATGCGAGGAGCATTGTCCGCAGCATTTGCCGATACGCGATTATCTTAAACAAGTAGCCTCTGAAATGGAGTAAGATAAGACGGCGCTGTAAAAGTATTTTAAAGTAAATTTTGACAAATTAAATCGTCCCGCATATTTTGTGTATAGACGCAGATAATTTTATTGGTTACGGAAGGTGTGGGATATGATACAGTTTATTTTCGGCGCAGTGTTCGGCTGCTTTGTCGGCGTATGCGTAATGGCTATTTGCAACGCGGCGTCAAGGGCTGACGAACAGAGCGAAAAATATTTTAACAAAAAAGGGACGGATAAATAAACCCTGCCGCCTAAATAGGCGGGGAACATCCGCGACGGAGTTATATTAATTTAGCAGCAGTCAATTGCTTTTAAAGGCAAGATGACTGCTGTTTTTTTAAATGAATATCAGTTAGCACAGAAAACGACGGCAAAAATTGCGAATATTTTATAAGTATTGCACAATAATTTATGTGCGTGATTAGTAAAATGGGTGAAATTATAAGCTTTGCATAAATTTATATTGCTTACTATGTATAAATGTGCTATAATTACAATGCAATTATCGTATTAATTGTAAAAAATGCCTTTATTCGACAACGAATAATAAAAACATAATACGGGCATTTGAAAGGAGCTGCATAAATTGAAGCAGTATGACGCAAACAAAATTTTGAACGTTGCGCTTGCCGGACATTCCGGCTCGGGAAAAACCTCGGTTGCGGAGGCTATGCTGTATATTGCAGGCGCAAGCGACAGACTTGGAAAGGTAAGCGATGGAAACACGGTTCTCGACTGTGACCCGGAGGAGATAAAAAGAAAGGCGTCAATAGTGACGGCTGTTGCTCCGCTTGAGTGGAAGAACTACAAAATCAACCTTATAGACACGCCCGGACTTTTCGATTTTGAGGGCGGATTAAGGGAAGGTATGCGTGCCGCGGATACAGCCATGATAGTTGTGTCGGGCAAAAACGGAGTAAATGTCGGAACTGAAAAGGCTGTTAAGGCTGCGACGGAGGCAGGACTTACAAAGGTATTCTTTGTAAACGGACTTTGCGACGAAAGCGCGCGCTTTTATCGTGTATTTGAAACGCTGAAATCTCAGTTTGGCCCGTCAGTTTGTCCGGTTGTTGTTCCTTATATTGTTGACGGCAAGGCAAATTGCTATATAAATCTTCTTGAATATAAGGCTTATCTGTATGAAAACGGTAAGATGACGCAGACGGCGATGCCGGATATGGGCGATCGTCTTGAAGGACTGCGCACGGCTATTAACGAAGCGGTGGCTGAAACAAGCGATGAAATGTTTGAAAAATACTTCAGCGGAGAGGAATTTACACCAGAGGAGATAATAGTCGGCGTAAGCACCGGTGTTAAGAACGGCACAATAAGTCCTGTTTTCTGCGGCGACGCGCAAAACACGTTTGGAATAGATCAGCTGTTAAACGGTATAACCTGGCTTGCGCCAAACGCAGCCGACAAGGGAGCAGAGCTTGCTCTTGACCAAAACGGAGAGCCGGTCGAGCTTTCGGTAAATGACAACGCGGCGACCGCGGCTCTTGTGTTCAAGACCGTTGCCGACCCGTTTGTAGGCAAGCTTTCATATTTTAAGGTCATCAGCGGTAAGGTTTCACCTGATACGCCGCTTATAAATATGACCACCGGCGAGCCTGAGAGAATAAACAAGGTTATGGTAATCAGGGGCAAAAAGCAGGAGGAGCAGCCTTATATCGGAGCAGGCGACATTGGCTGTGTAGCTAAGCTTTTGAATACAAAAACAGGCGATACGCTTTGTTCGCCGGCAAGAAAGGTAACACTTGAAAGGATAAGCTATCCAAATCCTTGCTATTCCATGGCGATTTATCCGAAAACAAAGGGCGAGGAGGATAAGGTCGCACAGGCGGTTATGAAGCTTATCGAAGAAGACCCGACAATCAAATTTGAAAATAACACAGAAACAAAGCAGATGATAATTTCAGGCATGGGCGAGCAGCACCTTGATGTGCTTGTTTCAAAGCTGAAGAGCAAATACGGCGTTGATGTTGTGCTTGAGGTGCCTAAGGTTGCGTATCGCGAAACCATACGCAAGAAGGTTCAGGCGCAGGGAAGACATAAAAAGCAGTCGGGCGGTCACGGACAGTTTGGAGATGTTTGGATTGAATTTGAGCCATGCGACTGCGACGACCTTGAGTTTGGAGAAAGAGTTGTCGGCGGAGCGGTTCCGAAGGGATACTTCCCGGCGGTTGAAAAGGGACTTCGTGAATGTATAAAGAAGGGCGTTCTTGCAGGATACCCTGTTGTCGGTCTTAAGGCTACGCTGTATGACGGCTCATATCATCCTGTTGATTCGTCAGAAATGTCGTTTAAAATGGCTGCTTCCATAGCGTATAAAAACGGCTTGCCTAACGCAAACCCTGTTTTGCTTGAGCCGATAGGAACGCTTAAGGCGCTTGTGCCGGACGGCAATATGGGCGATGTAATGGGCGAGGTCAACAAGCGCAGAGGCAGAGTTCTCGGTATGAACCCCGGCGAGGACGGTATGCAGCAGGTCGAGGCTGAGGTGCCTATGGCAGAAATGCACGATTTTGCAACGTATATTCGTCAGGTGACTCAGGGAAGAGGCTCGTTCTCGTTTGAGTTTGTCCGCTATGAGGACGCGCCGGCACACATAGCCCAGAAAATAATTGAGGACGCAAAGACCGAATAATAAAATTACCGAATTTAAATAGCAGATTTTCATTTTCTCTCCCCGCAGCACAGGGCTTAAGCCCTGTGCTGCACCTTTTTGCCGATAAACCAATTTTAATTATAAGATTTTTGACCGCCGCCGCTGCGGTTCACGATAAAAAACCGCTGACGTTTTACCGAAAATCCGGCACGTCAGCGGTCAGTCTTTATGTATTCGGTTTTCATTATCGTGCGTAACAGACGCGATTTTTTATATCCACCACTTTGGGGTAAGCTCACCGAGAGTAATGATTTCCTCTGCTTCAAAATCCATAAGCACTTCGATTTCTTGATAATTATTCGGCATAAGCTGAACCATCAATTCACGGCAAGCGCCGCATGGAGCGCCGGTTTTTCCGTCCGGCATGATTGCAAGCACTTTTTTTATTTCCTGCTCTCCGTTTGTTATCATATTAAAAATTGCATTTCTCTCAGCGCATATTCCCAATGTAGAGCAGGTGTCTATGCAAACGCCGGTATAGATTTTCCCCGATGAGGACAGTATTGCTGCTGCGACCCCTCCCGCTTCCACATAGTCAGATATTTTTCTGTCGTTTTGAACAGCTTTTGCGGCTTGATACATCTCTTCCCATATTTTCTCCATTTGACAACATTCCTTTCAATAAATCCAGGTTTATAGCTCCGTCTGACCTGAATTTTACATTTATTTTATAATGATTATTTTTTTACTTTTATTAATAAGAAGTCCGGCTTATGAAATAAATCCTTATAATCAGGATACTTTTCAAGCAGTTCATCCGTTGGCAACGGCTCAATCATTTTTTCAATAGTAAAACCTGCTTCTATCAGAGTGTTAATGATTGTCGAGAATGTTCTATGATATTTTTTAACATTGTCAACACCATACGGATTTTCGCTCCCCTTCAACACCATAATCTGCAAGGTTTAAATGCAATTTGTTGCCCTTCAACACATTCTGCTCCGCTATACACAAACTGTTTACAATGCTCCCCAAAGCCACATCCCAAATCCAAGACCCTTTTTCCGTTTAACTCAGGCAGCATAGAAAACAATGCCGGTATTTCAAACAGGTTGTTAGCATTCGCTTTATTATCTCTTAATTTCTTATACCCCTCAAAAAATATTTCATTATCATATATATTCTGTTGAGCCATCTCGACCCTCCGTAATCCCGATTTGTTTATTCCTCTTTTATAAAACCGGGCGACCCCGGTATGGATTCGCCCGTTTACAGTTTGAAGGATTTCCCACCTCATAGGCTGTTCGATAAGCGTAAAGTTATTATTTCTTCTTTTTCGGTTTCAATGTCGGCAATTCCTCAAACATAGCATTGAACAAACCTGTCAAAAACTTCCTGTTGTCAACTTCGTCTACCAACAACATCTCCTTTGCTCCCTCATAGGGTAATTCATACCGAGCTGTTGGCATATAGCTGATTGCTGCTTTTATTGGCTTTACAAGTAATCTGTCATCATAGATACCGCCTATGATTTTGCCGCGGTAATAGATGATAAATTCTCCCATCATAGCCCGATATGTAATT
>CANQEU010000053.1 GCA_947595635.1 uncultured Clostridia bacterium | reverse complement strand
AAGAAGCGTTCTACACTCATACTTTGTTCACAGAGCATGACCGCAACATGATTGTAGTCGGAAATCTCTTGTAAAACGGAGAGCGGAATATTGGTATCGACAATGATTTTCCCTTTGTGTGAAAGCGCAATCAACTCGGCAATCTCGAATTCTGCCGCTTCCTCGGCGCTGTTATAAATCCAGCGTTCATACTCTTCCGGGGAGCGCCTGACGAATTCTTCCCAAATTTTCATCTGCTTGAAATAGCATAGGTTCGGTTGAATATCGGGCTGCGCAACCTCATCTGAAACTTTCATATGGTAATTTTCTTGGCACATTATCATACCGTAACGCTCGGCAAGCATTTTGACCGTCGTGGATTTTCCGGCGTACGCAGTCCCGGTAATAAAATAAGTATTTCTCAGGTAATATTTCAAAATGTTATTTTCTATGTTCATATTTTATATTACTCCTTGTACCGCGATGTCAATGTCACGCACTCGGTGTATAATAGTTTTATATATTAATATTCTAAAATTATTTAGCTTATCTTCTGCTGAATCAACTTTATAACAATGCTCACTATTCCTTTTGTATTCTAATACCGGAATCTTTTTTGTAACCCTTGATGGCGGTGTGGGAGATTTGTTATTTGAATTTATTCAACATAAGCATACAAACCATCCTGAGAATCACATATCAAAGCATGTGCTGGAGCCTTCTTCAATACACTTGTTATATCCATATAATCAGGTGCCGGTGATATAAGCCCCATAAATGCAGATACCATACATATCGTAAGCAATGGTTTCATCGTTATTGGAATAAAGAAAAATATTATCAATGGGATAATTCCCAATACGGCAGGTGCAATTGATATGACGATAAAACGGATTTTAGTAAGAGGATAATACGAAATAGCATATGCCGCCATTTTACGAATACATAAACCAACCCACACAGTGGCCTCTTTGGGATAGCAAACAGCGTGCGCAAACTCATGTAACGGAAGAGCAATGATAAATCCAATCGCAATCGCCGGAATGAGATATACGGGAGAGACAGGAGGTTCCTTATTAAAATAAGCTTTCGTGATTACTGCCACCATGCATATTATCATCGGTAATATACCAAAAGGAATGGCTCTTTTAATAAAACCATTTCCTTCACGAATTTTAATCGCATTATGTGGAACCGACGGACTCTGGTGTGATGTACCAAATTTCTTTCTGTTTCCTTCCCAAACTATTTTCGCCATACAACAATTCCTCCAACATCTATATCACAGCCTCAAACCTCTGTTATCAAAGTCATAAACTCAACCATATGACATAAAATAGCCTACTCAACCCTCCGAGCAAAACGGTTGGTATGTTCTGACAAAGCGATTTTTACGGTTAAATCCGCCCTTTGGAGCTGACAGCCTAATGCCAAAAAAGCCCGTATTTATGACACTTTTTCGGCGGTCAGTTCTTAACCCGCGACATCAATGTCACGCACTCCACATGGCAAGAGAGAATGGGACGAAAGTCGGATACTCTCTCGGTATGCGGAAATATATCAGCTAAAATCGTTATTTTATAACAATCTTCCACTCGTTATTTTCTGTGATATATTGAAATTCTGTCAGCTTATCATCAAGTATAACTTGAATGAGTGTTTCTAAATCATCAACAGTATTTAAGAATGGTAAATCCGTTTTTTTCACCCAGTGCATTGTACCTTCGTCAGAAGAAACCGATTCTCCTTTGAATTGATTTGACTCAAAAAGGAAAACAATATATCTGCCGTTTTCGATTGGGAATTGCTTTATGCCGCACAGCGCAGGATTTATAATCGTAAGTCCTGTTTCTTCTTTCATCTCGCGGATTACGGCGTCTACGATAGATTCTCCCTTTTCAACATGTCCGCCGGGCAAAGTAAAGCCTTTCCAATCATTTTTCACTCTGTTTTGCAACAAATATTTATCATCGTTTTGTATCAAGCACAAAACGGTTAATTCCACATTTTCGGTTCGATTCATTTTAAGCCTCCCCCGTTTCTGCTTTTTTCATAACCGCCACGCACTCCACATGCGCGGTTCTTGGGAACATATCAACAGGGGTGATTTTAAGCGTACTATATCCCTTTTCGGCAAAAAGCTTTAAATCACGCGCAAGCGTGGCGCAGTCGCAGGAAACATATACAAGCCTATTGGGACTGAGGCTTGCAATTGTGTCTATAAGCTCGGAATTAAGCCCCTTTCTCGGCGGATCGACTATTATAACTGTCGGCTTTTCACCACGCTGTTTAAGCCTTAAAGCGGCGTTTGCCGCGTCGCCGCATATGAATTCGGCGTTTTTTATTCCGTTAAGCGCTGCGTTTTCCTCTGCGTTTTCAATCGCCTGCGGTATTATCTCTACCCCAATAAGCTTTTTCACCCTTTTTGCCATAGTCAGCCCTATAGTGCCTGTGCCGCAGTATAGATCAATAAGAGTGTCACGGTCGGTTAATTGCGCATATTCCGCGGCAATGGAATAAAGCCTTTCAGCCTGAGTGCGATTTACCTGATAAAACGAAAGAGGGGATATGCGGAACCTTAAACCGCAGAGAATATCGGTAATATAATCGCTTCCGTAAACCGTCCGGCATTTTTCGCCGAGAATAACATTTGTCTTTTTCGTGTTTGAGTTTATAATAAGGCTCTTAAATCCTTTTATTCTCTTGCTAAGCATATTTGCAAGCTCTTGCTCGCCGTCGATTTTGTCTCCGTTTATAACAAGGCATACCATAATTTCGCCGCTTGCCTCGCCGTACCTTATGTATAAATGTCTCAGCAACCCCTTGTTGCTCGTTTCGTTATAGGGTATAGGCGAGAATAATTTGCACCATTCTCTGAATACCGCGCAAATATCGGAAAATACCGCAGGTTGAAGGGCGCAGCTTTCGCAGTCGATTATTCTGTAACTGTGATATGCGTAAAAGCCCGCCGTGTATCTGCCGCCGCTGTCAATGCCGACAGGAAGCTGAGCCTTGTTCCGATAATGGTCGGTTTCGTCCGCGCCTATTATTTCACCGACAAGCTCATCGCTCAGTCCGCCTATTCTCGTAATTGCGTCCGTTACCCTGCGGCGCTTTATATTAAGCTCCTCCGCGTATGATATGTGGCGATATACGCAGCCTCCGCAGGATTTGAACACAGGACAGTCGGGCTGTGTTCTTGCCGGCGCCGCCGTTATGATTTCTTCGATTTTGCCTATGGCATATGTTTTTGAGGTCTTTATTATCCTTGCGTTTATAATATCTCCGATTGCCGACGAGGCAACAAATACCGCCATTCCGTCATATCTGCCTACTCCGCTGCCCTCCGACGTCATACCGGTAATTTCAATGCGTATTATGTCGTTTTTCTTTAGTGCCAAGCTTAGCTCCTCACATTCATTGTTCATTATTAATATAATATAACACTAAATAAATTTAATCAATGCTATCTGTGATTAAATTCTACGAAATTCTGCCGTTGACATAAAAATTTGATAAAATTTGTAAAACATATTTATTTTTTGCCCGTTTCGATATATAATAAATAGAAAAGACTGCATAATCGGAAAATGCGGCGCGGGATCTCTGCGGCAGTGTTATAATTATTTATTGGGAAGTGTATTGTTTGAAATTTAATAAGCATAACATCGACAGGGATATTCTGAATAAGGTCAACAATATCCATTTTATAGGCATAGGAGGTTCGGGAATGTGTCCTCTTGCCGAAATACTTTATGCCAAGGGCTATAATATAACCGGCTCCGACATCAGCGAGGGCGACACTCTTGACAGAATAAAGAACTACGGAATAAAGGTGTATATGGGGCATTCGCCTGAAAATATAGACGGCGCTCAGCTTGTTGTATATACCTCTGCCGTGAAGGAGGATAACCCTGAGCTGACGGCAGCAAAGGAAAAAGGTGTGCCTATTGCCGAAAGATGCGAAATGCTCGGACTTATAGCCGATAAATTTAAGCGCTCCGTCGCGGTTTCCGGCACGCACGGGAAAACCACAACAACCGCCATGCTTACTCAGGTGTTAATAGGCAGCGGCTACGAGCCTACTGCCGTAATAGGAGGTAGGCTGCCGTTTATCGGCGGAAACGGCAGAGTCGGCACATCGGATATTATGGTCTGCGAGGCGTGCGAGTATGTGGACTCGTTTTTAGAGCTGCATCCTGCAATTTCAATAATCTTGAATGTTGACGCGGATCATCTCGATTATTTTAAGAACCTTGACGGAATCAAGCGTTCCTTTAAAAAGTTTGCCCTGCAAACATCAAAGCTTCTCGTTGTAAACGGCGACGATGAAAACAGTCGCGACGTAGTTAAGGATGTAGACAGAACCAAAATTTATTTCGGATTTTCTCCCGATAACGACTACTATGCGGAAAATATAAAATCTCTGCCCGGAGCAAGACAGAGCTTTGACTTGATGAATAACGGAAAAAAGCTTTCAAGCGTTGTTTTGAACGTGCCGGGAAAGCATAATGTCTTAAACGCGCTCGCCTGCGCCGCAGTTGCGTCATATCTCGGCGACGACGGCGAAAAAATAGCCAAAAACCTTGAAAACTTCAAGGGCGTTCACCGCAGATTTGAGATTTTAGGGGAAAAGTGCGGAGTGACGGTAGCAGATGATTTTGCGCATCACCCAACGGAGCTTGAGGCAACTCTCAGCGCCGCTATGAATATGGGCTTTAAAACCGTTTGGGCGGTATTTCAGCCGCACACATATTCAAGAACGGCAATGCTGCTTGATGATTTTGCAAAGGCGCTGTCAATTCCCGATAAGGTAATACTGTCTGAAATTCTGCCGGTTAGAGAGGAAAACACTTATAACATTTATTCCTCCGACCTCGCTGAAAAGATTGACGGCTGCGTTTGGTTCAAAACGTTTGAAGAAATAACGGAATACGTCTGCGAAAACGCCAAGGAAAACGATTTGATAATAACGCTCGGCGGCGGAAATGTATATATGTGCGCAAATATGATTTATAAAAAGCTGTCCGAGAAAGAGAGCCGAATTTAAAAAACACGGCGACAAGGCGTTAAATGCCCTGCCGCCGTTTATTCTTGACTGACGCATTCCAAAGGGTTACAATATAAAACGGGTATTGACAGTATGATTATATTTTTGAGGGGGATTTTTTAAAATGGCAGAGATAAGGGCGTTCAGAGGAGTAAGATTCAATACTGAAAAGGCAGGCAAAATAGAGCAGCTTGTTTGTCCGCCGTACGACGTTATAAGCGACGAGCAGAGAGGCGCGTACATAGACCAAAACGAGAATAATATAATCCGTCTCGAGCTCCCCAAGGGAAACAATCCATACGGCTCTGCGGCAAGGCTGTACGGGATAATGAGGGAGAGCGGAGTGCTCGTTCGCGAAGACGAGCCTGCCCTTTATATTTATGAGGAAATATTCGAGTCTTCTGGAAAGCAATATTCCGTAAAGGGAGTTATCTGCCGTGTTAAGATAGAGGAATTTGAAAAGGGAGTTATACTTCCGCACGAATTTACTCTTTCAAAGGCTAAGGAGGACCGAATGGAGCTGATGAAGGCTACAAACTGCAATTTCAGCCAGATATATTCTCTTTATATGGACGATGAGCATATCACAACAAAAAAGCTTGACAATTTATCGCAGGGCAAGCCGGATATAAGCCTTACAGACGACGAGGGCGTTACACACAATATGTGGATAGTAAAGGATAAGGAGCAAATAGAGTCTATATGCTCGGATTTTGCCGACAGAAAGCTTTATATTGCCGACGGACACCACAGATATGAAACCGCCTTGAATTACCGCAATTTTTGCCGCAGGAACGGCTCGGCAAAGGAGGGAGACGCGGTTGATTATCAAATGATGATGCTTGTTGATATGGAGCATCCCGGTCTTGTCGTTCTGCCAACGCACAGGCTTGTGCGCAATTTGTCTTCATTCAGCGCAGAGGCTGTGCTTGATACCTGTAAAAAATATTTTGATATTGAGCGAATAAGCAACAGCGACAAAATAGATTCGGTGCTCGAAATTGAATATAAAAAAGGCAATACCGCATTTGTGTTTTACTGCGGAGAGGACAGAGCGTACTTGCTGCGGCTTAAGAATAAGGATATGATAGAGTTTGTGCTCCCCGATGTATGTCCGGTTCTTCGTTCGCTTGACGTGACGATACTGCACAGAATAATTCTTGAGAGAATATTCGGCATCAACAAGGAAAATATGGCAAATCAGACCAATCTTGTATATACAAAAAAGACGGAGGACGCGCTTGAAAGCGTCAATTCAGGAAAAAGCCGGTGCGCCTTTATTATGAATCCGACAAGGGTCACTCAAATAAGGGACGTTGCGGCGGCAGGGGAAAAGATGCCACAGAAATCAACATATTTTTATCCAAAGCTTATAACGGGACTCGTTATGAACGAGCTTAAGGACTGATAAGAAGCTGCCAATTAAAATTAATTGTAATTTTCAAAATAAAATGATATGATATATTAAAGATAAATACGCGTATTTAGGGGTGAATGGTGTGACTGAATTTGAAAGCTTTGTTCCATATCGGCTGCGCGCCCTTATGGACGAGGACAGAACGCCTCACGCCATAGCGCTTGAATGCGCCGACAAAAACGCCTTAAAGCGATGCGCTGAGCTGATAGCTCTTCGTGTGCTTTGCAAGTCGGATAAGGACAAGCCGTGCGGAGAATGCTCAGCCTGCATAAAAATTTCCGGCGGAAACCACCCCGACGTTTATACGGCAAAATCGGAAGGAAAGCGAAACACCGTTAAAATATCCGAAATCCGCGCGATATGCGCCGATTCGGTATATAAGCCAAATGAAAGCGACTGCAAGATATATATAATTCCTGAAGCCGACAAAATGGAGCCATCGCCTCAAAACGCGTTTTTAAAGCTTATTGAGGAGCCTCCGCAGCCAATGCTCTTTATTCTTTTGTGCGAAAACGTGTTGGGGCTTTTGCAGACGGTTCGTTCGCGCTGCGCTGTTTTCAGGCTTTCGGGCGACGATTCGGACGGTATAGAGATTTGCGCTGCTGCCGAAAATATAGCGCTGTCTGTTTGCAAAAGCAGAGAGGCGGAGCTGATGTATGCGTGCGCCGCCTTAAACGACCGACAGCAGTCCTTAAAGATTTTAAAGCGATTGGGCGAAATCGTAAGAGAGGCTGTTTCATGCGGAATAACAGGCAAAGCTCAGGACTGCGGGGCGGCTGTGAAGGAGTTGTCGCTTAAGGTCGGAAAGCGGGGGCTGCTTAAAATGCAGGAAAGCATACTGAATGCAAGGCGGCATATAGACAGGAATGTTAATATGACGCTTGTAAGCACGGTTTTAAGTGAAAATTTATGGAATGATAAATACTTGTGATATATAAAATGGAGGAGCAAATGTCTGAGGTCATAGGAGTAAGATTTAAAGAGGTTGGAAAGATATACTATTTCAGCCCGAACGGAGAGCGCTTTTACGAGCAGGACAGAGTTATTGTCGAAACCGCAAGGGGAATAGAATGCGGAATGGTAGCGATGTCCAACCGCGATATTGATGATGAAAAAATAGTACATCCGCTCAAGAGCGTTATCCGCCGGGCAAGCGAGGAGGATATGAAAATCCTTGAGCAGAACAGGGAAAAGGAAAAGCGAGCCTTTAAAATATGCGAAGAAAAAATCGCTAAGCATGGGCTTGAAATGAAGCTTGTCGATACGGAATACACCTTTGACAACAGTAAGGTGCTGTTTTACTTTACAGCCGACGGCAGAGTTGATTTTCGTGCGCTTGTCAAGGATTTGGCGGCAGTGTTCAGAACAAGAATAGAGCTAAGGCAGATAGGAGTCAGGGACGAATCGAAAATGCTTGGCGGCTTGGGAGTGTGCGGAAGACCGTTTTGCTGTTCAAGCTTTCTCGGCGAATTTCAGCCTGTATCTATCAAAATGGCAAAGGAGCAGGGGCTTTCTCTCAGCCCCGTTAAGATTTCCGGCACCTGCGGCAGACTTATGTGCTGTCTTAAGTACGAGCAGGAGGCGTACCTTGACCTGCTTAAGCAAACGCCAAAAATAGGCGCTATAGTAAATACTCCCGACGGCAAGGGAGAGGTCATCGACCTGAATCTTATAACAGGTACTCTAAAGGTTAAAATGGACAGCACGCCGGAGGCTGCGCCGCATACGTTTAATGTAAAGGATGTAAAGCTTGTCAGGGACGGCTCTATTCGTCTTGACAAGAAGGAAATACAAGAGCTTAAAGAGCTTGAGGACGAATAATTTTAATAATAGAAGGAGCTGTTGAACGACCTCAACGGCTCCTTTAAGTTTGTTTATAAACATTTTTTTATTTTGAGTGTTTGACCGCAGGCAGACTATGACCGCAGCATTACCGCCTTGCGCCGGTAATGCTGCTGCTTTGCAGTCAAAGTAAACCCCCGGTTTTACCGGGGGAGCGATAAAACGCTTTAGTAAAAATAAAAAGGGCGAGCAACA
>CANQEU010000052.1 GCA_947595635.1 uncultured Clostridia bacterium | reverse complement strand
TTTATGACCGTGACGGCAATACGGGCGACAAGGAAAATCAGTTTGAAAAGGAACTTCATAACGGCAATATACAGGTGTTTGTAGACTATGAGTTCACCTTCACAAACCCTGTGATAAAATCGGTTGACAACAGTACAAAGACAGTCACATTGGGCTTTGAGAGCACTAACGCGTCTATGTATAACGTGCTGAAGCTGACGGTCAACGGCAAGGATTACGACGTTGAAAGAACAGGCAATATTTATACGGTCAGCGTAGTGCTTGACAAGGCGGAGAAAACCGTTCTCAATATTACCGGCGCGGAGCTTGAGGACCACAAGAAATTTACGGTGGACGCAAGCCTTACGGCATTTTTAAACAAGCCGAGCGCAAGCCTTACGGCAACGAAAAAGGGCAGAACCGTTAATGTTGATTACGCTATAAAGGACGATGACAACACATTGACCGGTGCAAGCGTTGTGTTAAAGGATGCAAACGGCTCCGTGCTGAATAGCGTTCCTTACAGCGGACTTAACGGCTCGGCTTCGTTCGAGATTGAAAACGCAGGCAGCTACACCGCAGAGCTCACGGCGAGCTACAATGCCTTTGACGGACTTGACCATACAGACGAGCCTCTTGCTTCTCAAAGCGTGACGTTTGCAATCGAGGTTAAGAGCGTTACATCAAGCGTTGCCAATAAATATGTAAACAAGGGCGCAAGCACTGATATAATCTACACGGTAGAGGACAACACATACGAGGATATAACCGCGTTTGTTTTCGGCAAAAAGGAATATAAGGCCGAAAAGCTGGATAACGGTTCGTATAAGGTTGTTTACACCGCGCCGGACAGCGCAGGAAAAATAAGTCTTGCTCTTACGGCGGTCAAGTATTCGGGCGGAGAGGTCAAGGCTGAAAATACTGCGGAGCTTGAGGTTCTTAAGGACGCTCCGAGCATAACCGATTTTGACTACGACGGCAGCAAGACCCCGACGGTATCGTTTAAGCTAAACGATGATGACGGTGCGTTTATAAGCGGAAAACTGACCGTTTCGGACATAAACGGCAAAAAGCTCAGCGAGACGGTCGTTGAAAAGAATAAGGACAGCTATGCTCTCGACGTAAAGGAAAACGGAGTTTATTCTGTAAGCGTAAGCGTTCTTTACGACCTTGACAGCGATAATAATAACGGTGAAAACCAAACGGAGAGCGAGCTGCTCAACCGCTCTGTTCAGGTGTTTGTGGATTACGATTTCACAATAACACAGCCTGCCCTGCAATCTGTCGATACAAGCAACGGCACAGTTACGCTTGTATTTGACAGCACAAACAAATCTATGTATAAGCTTTCAAGGGTGACTATAAACAACAGCGAGTATGAGGTAAACAGAGTAAACGGCAATACATACACGGTGGATGTAAAGCTTAGCGTTCTCGACAGAACCGTGCTCGAATTTACACAGGCAGAGCTTGAGGATCACAAGAAATTCACATTAGACAAGAGCATAACCGTATTCAAGGATGAGCCTTCAGCCGAGCTTACGGTTGGGGTTAAGGACTCCGCTATAGCTGTAAATTATAATATTACCGACAGCGACAACGCTTTAAGCTCAAAGAGCATTGATTTAAAGGACAAAGACGGTAGAGTAATAAGCTCAAAGCCGTGCGAGCTTAATTCCGGCACAGTCGAGTTCAGCGTAAGCACAAGCGGAAGCTATACGGTAGAGCTTAATGCGGAATATGACCTTGTAAACGGCAGCGGCAGCACAAGCAAGCTTCTCGCGTCCGAGGCGGCTGCGGTGGATATAAAGGCAGCAGTTGAATCAAGCAGAGTGGAATGCGAATTTGCTGAAAAGGGCGCCGAGGTAGGAATATACTATAAGGTGAACGACAATACAGACGAGAATATTTCATCGTTCACAATAAACGGCGCGGATTATCCGGCGGCATTGCAGGATAACGGCGAATACCGCATCGCCTATGTTGTCGGCGCAACGGCAGGAGACGAGAATATAGAGCTCAGCGAGATAAAATATCCGTCGGGTTCGGCTTTTGTTAAGCATAAAACAAGCGTAGAGGTTCTTAAGAGTAAGCCGGAGGCGGATATAATGTTCGACAATTCCGGCGAGCAGCCAAAGCTTACTGTAAATCTTAAGGACGACGACGGGGCGGCGGTATCCGCTTCGGCGACGGTAATGCTCGACAGCGAAAAGCTTATCGACGCAGCAATAAACGCAGGAGAAAACAATATTGATATAACATCTCTTGCAAATAATAAGGCATATGTCGTAAATGTTATTGTTGATTACGACCGTGATAAGAATAAAAATGACGACAAAAACCGCGATAAGCTTACTCAAAGCGCGACTCTCGTTATTATTAAGGACTACAACTTCAGCCTTGATAAGCTGACGGTAGAGCAAATCGACAGGGAGGATAAGGAGGTTACACTCTCGTTTGAGAGCGCCAATATCTCAACAATTCACTTTGTCGATAAGGTTGAAATAAACGGCGAAGACTACAGCGTATCAAGAATTTCCAAGCTGGACGACGGAGCGTTCGGCCCTATATACAAATATAATGTAACTGTTCCGTACACTGACGAGTCAAGACAGGAGCTTGTGCTTAAAAAGGCTGTTCTTGACAATATGAAGACATTTGACGGACTTGATAAGAGAGTAGTTATATTCAAGGATGCGCCCACGGCAGAGAACATTAAGCTTGAGCTCGGCGCAGACGAGCGCTTTGCTCTGTCATTCGATTTAAATGACGGCGACAAAACCCTGACTGCTTTGCACGCGGTGCTTAAGGATTACAAGGGCGACACGGTTGAAACGGCTGAAATAGATGTAAAAGCGGAGTCTAAATACACTTATACGTTTAAATCGGCTGACGTTCACGCCGGAAAATACACGGCAGACCTGACGGCGGACTACGAGCTTGCGGACGGCAGCGGCGCATATAAGAATCAGAGCCTCGGCACAGCAGAATATGAGGTTATGATACAGATAGACAGCGCAAGCGCGGCTGCGAACAAGGAATACGCCGAAAAGGGCGAGCAAGTCGAGATAACATATACGATTACAGACAACGCCCCGTATTATGTCAAGAACTTCGAGATAATCGAAACATCGGGCGGAAAGGATAAAATGTCGCTCTATGATGTAAACAGCGTCTCGGAGGATGGCGATGTAAGCGTATATAAAGTAAATGTAAATATGCCCGACAAGGCGGGAGCCGTTAAATACACCTTGTCGAAGATAAATTATATTGATGACGACGAGGACGTAAACGCGGAGTACACCGCTGAGGTGAATAACTGCGAAACGAGCGTAGAGGTTCTGAAAACAGAGCCGAAAAACACAAGCTACACGCTTGACGAAAAGAGCAAGACGATAACCTTTGATGTCATCGACGACGACGGAGCCGTTACGTCGGTAAAGGCTTCGGCAACAAATAAAGACACAAAGGAAAAAACAGAGCTTAAAGCCGAAAAGGGCAGCGGCGATATATACACTGTAGACCTGAAATCGCTTAAAAACGCATATTACGACATTTCGATAAGCGTCGGCTACGACCGTGATTCGGACGCTAAAAACAGCAAAAATGACGGAAGCCTTACGATAGATAAGGAAATAGACCTTTCCGTTACCTATAAAGCGTCTATAAGCGGAACAAAGGCAACAAGGGTAGATACCGCCAAAAAGACAGTAACTCTTGAGTTTAGCGCACAGATAACGGCAAACGGCGAGCCTGCTTTGGATACGGAGCTTCAAACGGCCTTTGTCAAGGGACAGCCGTATGAAATATCAAAGAATTCGGAAAGCGGAAGGTACACCGTTGAGGTGCCTTACGATAACGAAGATCAGCAGACTGTATCTATCGAATCCGTAACGCTTACAAACGGACTGAATTTCGTTTGCAGCACAGGCAATTCGGCTGAAATCTTCAAAACCGCTCCAAAGGCGAGTGAGCTTAAGGCTGAGGAGAAGAACGGCACTGTAAGCGCAAGCTTTAAGCTTTCAGACCCGTCCGGCACGCTCTCAGGCGTTAAGGCTGTGCTAAAGGACAGCTCCGGCAGCGTCGTTTCAACAAAGGAGCTTGACAAGATTTCAAGCGGCAATGAGATAAGCGTAAGCTTTGACGGCTACAAGGCGGATAAGGCGGGAAGCTACACCGTTTCCGTTCTTGCCACATACGAAAGGGTCGATGGCGCGACTCATTCCGATGAAGAGCTTATATCCTCAACCGTTATAGTTGAGATAAGGTCGAATATCACAGCGCACACAGGCGTGGATAAATACGTCGAAAAGGGCGAGGATATAACACTTACCTTTACTGTCATTGACAACACCGACGAGAAGGTCGAGGCTGTATTTATAAATGATGAAAGGCACGACGTTTCTTCGGCGGACAATGACGGGCAGTATTCTGTAACGCTTAAGGCGCAGGACAGCGCGGGAAAAATCTCGTTTAAGGCTGATAAGGCTGTTTACGGCGGCAAGGAGATAACCCTGACCAAGACGTATACCGTAAGCACAGAGGTGCTTAAGAGCGCGCCGCAGATTGCGGATTACACTGTAGACGCGGAAAATTATACGGCTTCGTTCAATGTTAAGGACGATGACGGCGCTTTGATAAGCGGCAAGGCTGTAATAACAGGCGGAGATAAGGAGCAGACCGTATGCACGTTTACGGAAAAAGGCGCTCAAAGCTTTGAAATTCCGGAAAACCTTGATGCGGATACAGAGTATCGCGTCGTTATAAGTCTTACATACGACCTAGACAGCGACAAGAATGCCGGCAGCGCAAACTACACTGCCGATGAGGAAATATGCTCCGAGCTGCTTGAGCTTGATGTGGATTACAACGTAGTCATAAGGGATATTAAGGCGATAAGCGTTGATAAGGACGAAAAGACCGCCGACATAACCTTTACTGCCGACGACGATGACAGACACCATATAGAGAGAATATACATTGAAGGTCAGGAGCAGGAGTATTACGCTGATTATAACGAGGAAACCGGAGTATATACGGTAAACGGTGTTCCTTACTTCGGCAAGGATGACGAAAGACAGGAGATCAGGCTTACCAAGTTTATTATCGAAACGGGAATTGAATATGATCTCAGTCAGGATAACGTATCCTTCGTAATCTTCAAAAACAAGCCGACTGTTGATAATTTTGAGGTTGCGGTAAGCGAGGATGATGTATATTTCAGCTTTAATATTATAGATGAGGATAATACGCTTTCTGATTTGTCAACCTCTCTGACAAAGAGCACCTTTAACGAGGTGTATGGCAATACCACAATAGACACGATAGACGAAAAGACGCTAAAATTAACCTCTGAGGGAAAATACACCGAAAGGCTAAAGCTTGCCGATATATCTAACGCGTATAATTTTAATGTAAATGTACTCGGAGATTATGACGCGGTTGACGGCGAGGAGCACAGCGATGAAACTATAGGTACTAAGGTGTCAACCGTCAAGATAAGAGCTCAAATCCTGAGCGACTCGATAACCTCAGACGAGGATATGGGCGGCGACGAGGTCGGCGAGACAATTGAGAAGAACAAGAAGATAAGAGTTGCCTTTGAAATTGCCGACAACACCGAGTGGGACGCTTCCCGAATGGTAATCAACGACCAGGTCTACAACGTAAGCAAGGACAGACCGACCGACAACGGCAGCATCTACTTCGCGGATATTGTAACACCTGAAACAGCCGGCAAAATACCGTTTAAGGTATCAAGAATATACTACGGCAACAACGAATCTGACGTAGAGTATGAAACAAGAGCGGTAACCATACTCAAGGCAAAGCCGGGCGTTACGGATTACGACGACGGCGGCACTTCCGACAGCCCGTACCTCAACTTCACATTCTCCGACCCGGACGGCGCTTTGACGAGCGAATATGCGGAGTTTAAGCTGCTTTCGGAGGACGGCAAAAAAGAATATTATACACAAAATCTCAAAAACGGCGATAAGGTAGAGCTCGATTTGAGCGACGAGAGCAAATACCCAGAAGGCATATATCAGGTTATAATCAAGGCTTCGTACAATATGTATGCTGATAAGGAGAAAGAGGTCAGGAATGCAAGCCTGCTTAACGACAATGTTCTCGGTCTTGAAAAAAGACTCCAAATCAAAAAGGGTTATAACCTCAAGGCTTCGCTCTTGCCCGTAGATTTGTTTATGGACGGCGTTCCGTTTATGTTCTACGTCAATATGTACAGCATCAAGCCCGGTACAGAGATAACGGGAATAAATCTTGTAAAGGTTACCCAAAATCCGGACGGAACATATAAACAGGAAAAGTTTGATAAGCAATATTTGGGCAAGTACAACAATGTTGATGAGAACCGAACCGACTATTATGCTTGGATAGACGGCTGGACGTATGAAAAGGGACTAACGAATGTTTACTATGAATCCCTGATTTTGAGCAACGGTGAAAAGCTTGTCCTTGACTGGTTCAGCGATTACACAATATTAAGCAAATATCCTGAGGCGACTAAAACGACCCTCAAGGAGGACGTTATAAACGACTGTGTAAACGCGTCCGTAACCCTGTCAGACCCGGATAATACTATAAACCGTCTGCGCTTCAGGCTGAAGGCGGCAAACAACAGGGTTCTTGATGAGATATTCCTTCGCAAAGATCAGGTACAGGAAACAACAAGCGTAGTCTTTGACAAGAAGATGCCTATGACGAGCCAATATAAGCTTGAGGTAATAGCGGAGTTTGACCCGGAGGGCAGAGGCGATTATTACACAAACACGCTCGGCACTGCTACTATAAGCTCGGCGGAACGTGTTGTAATACGAGAGCACCTTGTATCCGATCCATACCCAAGCAAGGGCGGCGACGTTGTGCTCGGTTATCAGATGGCGCACAACCTTGCGGCAGGCATTGAGATAATCGGAATGAAGATAAACGGCGAGCAGGTGGATCTCAGCTCGCAGGACGGAGACTGGTACAAATTCGTTATGCCGGCTCCGACAAACAGCGGCGTTTACGAATACACCGCAACGGATATAATCCTCAGCAGCAAGACCTACAATTTGGCGAAGAAGGAGCCCGATGAAAACGGAGAGGGAGGCTACAACCTACAGCCGACCGATAAGGTAGACGTTCTTAAGGACGCGCCATACGTTACGGGAATGAAGCTTGAGGACGATCCGAACTCAAACACTGCCACCTTCAGCTTTAATGTTGAGGACCCGGACGGAGCGCTTGTGGAAAACAGCGCCGGAGTTGCGACGGTAAACGGAAATTCGCAGAATATTGCCCCCGGTGAAAATACTCTTACATTTAATAATATTCCAAAGGATCAGGACCTCAGCCTTGACGTAGTAGGAAATTACGACCTCGACACGAATAAGCTTGAAAATGAGCCGACAGATGATAACCTGCACAATCAAAGCATTCTTGACGGCGGAAAGCCGGTACCGTTTAAGGTGCTTGACGATTACGGCCTTACTGTTTCAAATGTCAAGGCGGTAGATTCAAACGGCGAGGAGGAGAGTTACTTTGACAAGGGCGTTTCTATTGATATGACGTTTGAAAGCACAAACAAGACCCCTGCCGGCGTTGACAGAGTCGTTGTAAACGGAAGCGAGTACGACGCGGCTAAAAACGAGGACGGAACCTATAAAACAAGGCTAAAGGGTCTAACAAACGCGGGAGAAACAAAGCTCAGGATAGACAGCGTTATTCTTGAAAACGGCAAGGTGCTCGACGCTGAAGGCGTAGGCGAGCCGGCAACCGTAGAAATACGCAAGGATAAGGTGTCTGTTCAGAAGTTCAGTTCAACAAGCGACGACCGCTCAATGACGCTGTCCGTAACCGTAAAGGACGACGACGATTCTCTTATCGGAGATACTCTCGATTTGACCATAACCGACTCCACCACGAATAAAACGGTTACTACGGCTAAGCTTGAGCCGAACAAGACGAATGAAATCAAATTCAACACGACAGACAGCAGGAAATATGACGTCAGCGTCAAGGCGGACTACACAAGAGACCTTGAGAATAAAGACGTAAGACAGGACGAGGAGATTTATAAAAAGAAGGTTTCGATGGACAGCAGAGCCATTGAGATGAAGGATATTCTCGACGTTAAGCTGTTCAAGGTTGAAAACGGCAAGAATACTCAGATAGACATTGTTGACCTTGACGACATTCAAAAGAACCTTAAGGATTATGTAGTGCGCGTAGATATGGAAAACCTCCCGTCGTTCTACTCTAATATCGAGAGCACCGAGGTAAAGGGCGACAAGCTTGTGCTTAAGGTAAGCTATGAGGGCGCTGTGGATTATTCCGAGGGTAAAACGGCTAATAAGGAGTATATCGAGATTGAATATCAGTACATCTCGGAGAATAAATACTCATACGAGGGCTCGTTTGAAACTCTTATGCGCAGAATGAGAGAGAAGCCGAACGATACGTTCACGCTTGACAAGAACTATGACGCTTCAACCTATGTATCCGATGATGCAAGCTACTTTGGCAAGGAGAAATTCACAGGAACCATAAACGGCAACGGCTACACCATAAGCAATCTCTCAAAGCCGCTGTTTGAAACGGTTGAAAGCGCGAATATCAATAATCTTTATCTTACAAACATAACCCTTACCTCACTTCAGGGAGCGAGAGCGCCTCTTGCCAATACAATTTCAAAGACTAATATAAAGGGCGTTCATATCAGCAATGTTAAAACAACGTCATACGGCAACACGACATCGGGCTACGGCTCAATGGCAGGTATGGTCGGAGACGCAAAGGATAACTCAAGGATAGAGGAGTGCAGCGTTACAAACCTGACGCTCGGCCATATTTATCTTACCCATCTTGCGGGCGGAATGGTTCGTGAGCTTAAGAGCTCAACTGTTTCTAACTGCTATGTTGAGGGTATAGCCACCACCGGCTGGTGGGGCAACGGCGGAATCGCAGGCTCGGCGGATCAGTATTCAACCGTTGAAAACTGTATTTCCAATATGTCGCTTTCAATGTATATCAACGACAAGAACGCCGGAATAGTCGGCGCTTGCAGCGGAGCGACGCTCAAAAATAATATAGCCATAGCCACTAAGAACAACGGCAACACAAGCAAGCTGTTCGGTAATACCGTAAGCTCCTCATCTGCTAATAACTATCAGCTTTCAGACGTTCCGGGCAACAATAATGAGCATTCAGCGGTCAACACTATTGAAAGCAGTAAACTGAGCGAAAGCTTCTATAAGAATGATTTAAAGCTTAGTCCTGATATTTGGGATCTCACCGACGCTTCGGCGACAAAGGTTCCAACGCTGAAAAACAACCTCAGCTTTGCCCCGTATGTTCCGAGTCAGGAGAGAATCAGGGAAAACTCCAATTACGACCCGAGCAAGGAGATCGCATACAACAACCTCTATAAGCTTATGCCGTTCTATGATGCGTCATATATAATTGACGATGCGGCTAAGAATATAAATATCGGCGACGACCTTAACAAAAAGAGGATAAACGGCGTTATTCCTTACGATTCGGACGGAAAGATAGTTTACGTTCTTGACACAAAGAATTACGACAAGCTCTCGAAGATAACGATAGTATATGACGACCTCTCAACGCAGACATATGACGTAAGCTTTGATATTTACTTCGGCAACGTCGCCTGCTACGATATACCGGCGCTCAAGCTGAAATATACATATAATCATTATGTTATAGATTCAGATTCGCCTATTATTGATGAGATAGTCGACGAACTGCCGACGGCAGGAAGCTACAGCAAGGCTCTTGACCCGATTACCCCGAACAGAGATCCTGACACCTATAAGTACTACTATAACGAGGAGCTGGGAACGAAGGAACACCTGAGAGATTTTGTTGTTAAGGTGCTTGCAAACGGCAACTATGCTGTTACAACA
>CANQEU010000051.1 GCA_947595635.1 uncultured Clostridia bacterium | reverse complement strand
TAGCCGTTGCTGCTGAGAACATAGCATCTCATATTGCCCTTTCCTGAAGCCTCTATTGACAGGTTGCCGTTGTTTACAACCTTCTGTGTGCCTGTTACGGCGTCAATATAGGTTCCGTTTGGTATGCCGGTGAATGTGGCGGCGTTTGTAACGGCGCAGCACACAAAGCTTTTTTTGCCTGTTTCGGGATCCGTATAGCCTCTCTTGAACGCCATATTGCCCGAAACGCCCTGTGTTGAATACTGTCCCTTTTGAAGCGCCGGTATTGCGCGCCTTATTTTGTTAAGACGCTGAATGTGCTTTGCAAGCGGATATTCAAGCGTTTCCTTGACCGCGCCGGTCGCTGTGTATTCACAGTAATCGGTAGCCTTAACATCTCCCGTTATGTTGTCGCCGAAATATGCGCGTCCCGAATTTTCAAGAGTAATGTTAAGTCCGTTGTCTATTCTGACGCCCTTTTTAAATTCAATTTCGCTGCCGTAATAGATACACGGGATACCTCTGAATGTAAACATAAGGTTGAGGTTTTCTGCCCATGTGTCTGTTCCGCCGCTGAATCTGAAATCATCACCGGGGCCGTAGTCGTGCGAATCGACGTATACTACGTTCCATGTCGCGTCGTTATAATATTTATCACCCGATACCGCAACATTAAACGCGTTGCTTGCGTTTTTAAAGTTCCAGTGCATCGGGAAATCTATTACTCCCATTCCGGAAGATCTGCTGTAGTCCGGCTTGTGATAATCATTGCCGCTGAGCAGGGCGTTTGTGGTTGTCGGCTGATCCTTCGGGTCGTTGTACTGCGCCCAATGGTCAAGAGTAAGATTGATGTTTTCCGCGACATCGTCCGGAGTATTTACGGTTCTCCACCTGCTTGTGTAAGAATCGTCCGGCTCGTCCCATGTATAAAACGGCGCGGACTCGCTCGCCATATCTCTGTACCATATGCCGGTATACCTTGTGCAAGCCTCGCCGAACATATAAAAGCCGGAGCCTCCTGCCGCTTTGAGCGGGTCTAACATCATAGCGTTAAGCTCAAGGCGCGACATATGCCTTAATGTGTCTACACGGAAGGCGTCAACGCCTCTGCCTATGTAGTCGCTGTAAATATCGACTAACTTTTCGAGCACCTCCGGATTTTCCGTGTTAAGGTCAACGCAGTCGCCGGCTATCTGGCAGTATTGTGTTGAATAGTCGTCCCAGTTATAGCTGCGCCAGTAGTTATTGTGATAATAGTTTTTGCTGTTGTATTTGTCTGAATGCGAAACCTTATCATATGCCGCCTTATCCTTCGGAATGCCGGATGTATCGCTTGTGCCGGCGTTGTTTGCGGTTATGTCGGTGTCCTTCATTATTCTGAGTCTTTGCCAATGCTGTAATCCGCCGTCCTGCGCATAATAAGCTTCGGGCGAGCTTAAGTTATACTCGTTTAAAAGCTTTTCGTTCGGTATCATCGACTTTTCAATGTCCTCAAGGTCGTGAATGTCCTCATACACCTTTTCAAACAGAGGCTCAAAGTTAGCCTCGCCGAAATTTCCAGTGTGCTGCCATACAACGTCCTGAATAAGCTTCATACCCTTTGCGTGAACCGCATCTATAAGGTCGTCAAAGGTCGCTCCGGCGCTTTCATATCTTGCGTCAACCGTTGAAAAATCGAAAGCATGATAGCCGTGGTAATCATATCCGCTGGCGTTTGTAACAACAGGCGTTATCCATATAGCGCTGAAGCCGAGCGCCTTGATATAATCAAGCTTGTCGATTAAGCCTTGAAAATCGCCTCTCCACGCTTTGTCTGTATCCGGATTACCCGCTTTATCATCGTCCCAGCAATGCACGTTATTGTCGGAGTCGCCGTCGTAAAAACGAGTGGTTACAACAAAGTATATGGTTTCCTCTCTTAAATCTACATCCGACGGAGCCAGCGGCTTTTCCGGGTCGTAAGAGGTCCACTTGTTGTCGCGGTACCAATACTCGCCGGCACGATTTCTTGAAAGCTCGTTGCTCTGTTTGCCGTTCGTAACAAACAGCATATTTATCTTCGTTACCGTTGGAAAGGTTTTTGAATACCAGCCGTCTCCCTCCGGGGTCATTTCTTCGCCCGGATATTTTATCTCAGGAAGGTTTTTCGGCAGGCTGTTCCAATAATATATTGTCGGAACGCCGTCGGGCTGATAATAATGAACCGTTATTCCCGTATTTGCCTCGGCAGTGCTTTCATTTGTGTCTGTATCAACCGCAGAGGTGCTTACAACGGTAATTCCCGCAACAAGCATTAAAGCAAGAAGAAGTGAAATTAATCCTTTTAATTTTCTCATTTTGTTTTACTCCTGCTTATAAATTAAGCCTGTTTTTATTTCTAATCCTACATACCTTTTTCACATCTCTCTGCCGCTTTAACTGCAAAGCGGCAGAGAGTGTGTTTATTAAATACCTTTAAATCACTTCAAATATTTGCCTGTATCGCCTATTTTACCGGTAATGCCCTCGTAGCCGTTGCTGCTGAGAACATAGCATCTCATATTGCCCTTTCCTGAAGCCTCTATTGACAGGTTGCCGTTGTTTACAACCTTCTGTGTGCCTGTTACGGCGTCAATATAGGTTCCGTTTGGTATGCCGGTGAATGTGGCGGCGTTTGTAACGGCGCAGCACACAAAGCTTTTTTTGCCTGTTTCGGGATCCGTATAGCCTCTCTTGAACGCCATATTGCCCGAAACGCCCTGTGTTGAATACTGTCCCTTTTGAAGCGCCGGTATTGCGCGCCTTATTTTGTTAAGACGCTGAATGTGCTTTGCAAGCGGCTGGTTAAGAGTATTTGCAACCTCGCCGTCCGCTGTGTATTCGCTGAAATCAGAAGCCTCTACGTTGCCCTCAAGGTGATCGCCGTAGTATGCTCTTCCTGTTGTGTCAAGAGCGGCGTTGGTGCCTACGTCTATTTCAGCGCCCTTTTTAAATTCAATCTCGCTGCCGTAATAAACACACGGAATGCCTCTGAATGTGAACATAAGAGCAAGGTTTTCAGCCCACGCGTCTGTACCCTCGTTGTATCTTATCGGCGGATAAGTATTCGGGCCGTAGTCGTGTGAATCAACGTAAACTACGTTCCATGTGGAATCGTTGAAGTAGCTGTCCTCACCAAGGGCAGTGTTGAATGCGCCTTCGGCTGTTTTGAAGTTCCAGTGCATAGTAAAGTCTATAACGCCGGTTCCGTTTGCCTGAGAATAATTAGGCTCGTGATACTCATTGCCGCTTAGGAAAGCGTTTGTGCTTGTCGGAAGTCCGCTTGTGCTCTTGTTCATATGACTTGAATAATGCTTTTTAGAAAGCTCAAAGTTGTTCTCCCAATCCGAGAAGCTGTTGCCCCAGTTGTTTGCCCATTCTCCTGTTTCCTTCCATGTATAGAAGAACGGTGAATCGGACGGGCCGCCCTCGTTTATAAATTCGCTCCATCTCGCGCAAACCTCGCCGAAGATATAGAAGCCTTCAATATCGGCAAACTTCGGGAAGAAGGCGCTGTTGAGAGTCCAGCGGTTTATGTGCTTTTCTGTGTCAAGACGGAAGCCGTCTACGCCTCTGTTTACAAGGTCAAGAGATGTATCGGTAAGATACTCGACAACATTCGGGTTTTCCGTGTTGAGGTCGCGGCAGTCGCCCTCTATGGAGCAATACTGCTCAAGCGGCTGTCCCCAGCCTGCTCCGCTTCTCTCTCTGTGGTAGGCTTCGTTCATATCATGTCCTTCATTATGTATAGACTGCATAATGTCGAGTCTTGCCTGGAACTGAGCGCCGCCCTCCATGGTGTCGTATCCGGGATAGGACGTATCAAGCTCGCTGCCGGGAATAACCTTCATAGACGCTGTAGTTTCAAGGTCGTGAATATCATCGTAAACCTTTTCAAACATCGGGCAGAGATTTGCCTCGCCGAAGTTTCCGGTGTGGTTCCAAACTACGTCCTGTATAAGCTTCATGCCCTTATCGTGTACCGCTTCTATCAGGTCGTCGTATGTTGCGCCGTTGCTTTCGTATCTCGCGTCTATAGTTGAAAAATCGAAAGCATGATAGCCGTGATAATCATATCCGCTGGCGTTTGTAACAACAGGCGTTATCCATATCGCGCTGAAGCCGAGCGCCTTGATATAGTCAAGCTTGTCGATAAGACCGCGGAAGTCGCCCTTCCAAGCCTCATGACCGTCGGTATTTCCCGCCTTGCCGTCGTCCCAGCAATGAACATTATTGCCTGAGTCTCCGTCATAAAAGCGTGTTGTTATAACAAAGTATATAGTCTCCTCGCGCATATCAACATCGCTTGACGGAATAGGGCCGTCCGGGTCGTATGACGTCCATTTGTTGTTTTTGTACCAATACTCGCCGGCACGCTGTCTTGTAAGCTCATCGCTCTGCTTGCCGTCTGTTACAAAAATCATATTTATTTTTGATACTGTCGGGAAGGTTTTTGAATACCAGCCCTTGCCGTCCGAGGTCATAGCCTCGCCCGGATATTTTATCTCAGGAAGGTTCTTCGGCAGGCTGTTCCAATAATATATTGTCGGAACGCCGTCGGGCTGATAATAATGAACCGTTATTCCTGTTTTTGCCTCCGCTGTGCTGTCTTGATCGTCAGTGTTTACCGCAGATACACTGAAAACAGCGATACCTGCAATAATTACCAGCGCAAGAAGCAAAGCGACAATCTTTTTTGTCTTTTTCATAAATTATCTCCCTGCTTCTTAAATCTTTTTAAGCGCTAACTTTTGAATCAAAATCGCGTCCTTCAGAGTAATGGATTTATCTCCGTCCATATCGGCGGCAGCCTTTTGACGTTCATCAAGCGTTATAAGCTGAATGGAGTATTTCTGAACGACAATCGCGTCATATAGCTCTATCTTGTTATTTCCGTCCATATCGCCCGGCATAAGATCCTCTTGCTTCTTTACCGCCTTTATGGTCTTAGATACAGCTGATGATACGGCTCCCTTGCTGTCCTTCGCGATTACCTCTACCTTATAATCTTTTTCTTCGCTTGCGGCAAGAGTATATGTATTCTTTGAAGAATATGTCTGAGCAACGCTGCCGTTTACGCTGAATTGATACTGATAAGGCTGCGTACCTCCTGCTGCCTTAGCGGTAAATGTAACAGAATCGCCAACGTTTACCGTCTGAGACGAATTTGACGATGTAAGGCTTTGAATGTAAACATCGGCATCGCTGCTTGTCGCCATAAGCTCATAGGTTTTTGTAACCGTTGAGTTTGACGAGTTCTGAACCGAAACGCTTACAAGGTACTTTCCGTTTTTGTCAGGCTTGAAGCTGTAGCTTTCCGACTTGCCGTCTGAGGCGTCATCCATAAGCGTATAATAAACGTCTCCGTTTACATTCTCGCCTGTAGCTTCGTATTTGATTTCAACCTTGCTGAAAAGCAGATTTGTTCCAACGTTTCCGCCCGATGCGTTCACGGTTACGTCTATAGCCTGATTTGTCTTTATCATTGAGCCTGTTGACGGGGTTATTCCCTTTAAAACAGGTCTTGTTTCGGTTGCGTCGTCCTTAATTGTGTAGTCGATTGTTCTTGAGTTTGTATTTCCCTCTTCATCTTTTACATCGACGGTCAGCTTGTAGGAGCCGGCTGTGTCGGGAGTCCAAACAACAGAGCTCAGGGACGAATATCCCTGAATTTCTTTTCCGGAAACACTGAAACGGTATTCTACGCCTTTACCGTTTACATTTATCGCATTGGCATAAATTGTAATCTGCGTTCCCTTATACTGCGGCGAGCTTTCGCTTGTGCCGAACTCCTTTATTTTCAAATCGCCGGAGTCGTATGGCACCCAAGCTTTTGTAACATTGTTATAAAGCATACTTTCGCCCGCGCCGATTTTAAGGTCAGTACTCTGATCCTGTCTGTTGTTGCTGAAAATAATACCGCCGTTTATCTTGTCTATGTAATTGGCGGGGATCATAACCTCATAATATCCGTCGGAGTTTTTGTTTGCGTCCGTCAGCGCAACGCCGGGAAAACCTGCGTTTTCAACGCCCGTTGTTTTCCAATAATAAGCATAAGGTGACGCCCAGCCTGCCTCGTTGTCAAGATATGCGTATGCCGCGCCATCCGGGTTCGGCTCTGTCGGCTTTACCGGGTCTGTTGTCGGAGATGTAGGAGTTACAGGGTTTGTAGGTCCCTCGTAATCGCTCCATGTTCCGTTAATATCTTTTCCGCTTGACTTTGACGGCTTAAATATCTTATTTGCGCCGGCAAAGCTTAAATTTACTGTCTGGTCGTTTCCGTTATTGAAAATAACGCCGTCCTGATCTCCGGGCATACGGAAGCTGTAGATGTTGCCGCTTACCGGAGTCATTGCCGTTCCGGGCCATTGCGCTGCCGGAACATTTGTCGACTTAAGCCAAACATGGCAGTTTACCGTGCTCCAGCTGTCCGGCTTTTCAAAGTAGATGATGTCCCCTGTAGCAGCAGACGCGCCAAGCATTGTGCCTGCGCCGACTGCAAAAAACGCAGTGAGCGCCATAAGCAATGCAAGGACTAATGACAGGGGCTTTTTTGCATTTACCATTTTGTTTCCTCCTATAATTTTCTTTTTGAGTTAAGATTTGTAATCCCGCATCAGGCTGCATTGCAGAAATTACATATCTATACTCAGTTTATATTATAAATTACCGTAATTTTTTAATTTTTCTTTTTAAGAACAATTCAAACTTCTCAATAGCCAAACTTTTCTTCCGTTTTTTGTCTATTTAGTCGGTTTTATTTTTATCATCTTATAGGATTATAATTATTTTGATAAATTCACTCTCGTCTGTTAAAGTATATTTTCCGGCTCAGGCAGCTCGGAATCCTTTATATTTTTAAGCGCCTCGGCTGCCTCTATCATTTCAGCCTCGGCATATTCGCTCTTTTTCTTTGCAAGGCTTCTCGCCTTTTTCAGTTTAACTCCAACATCGTCTACTCTGTCGTGATATAAAAACATATTCATCACGCTCTCTCTGCCGCTCCAAAAATCTATCGCACAATCAAGTATCCTCACCGTCCCCTCGGCTCCGTCACCGGCTGTGTACTGCTCTCTCGCGCTTTCAATCATACGCCCGAGCTCATCGGCGCTGCCTGTAGTATATACTATTTCAAACACGCAAAGCGACAACGCAAGCACAAGGCACACAAGCGCCGACCATATCCGCTTCAATTCTTACACTCCCTTTTTATTATTTTATATTCTCCGTCCTTGCTCGCTGTCATTATAAAGACGTCCTCAAGCTTTATATTTCTCTTTTTAAGCTCTGTGCTTAGACGCTTTTCATCAGTGCCGCAAAGCTCCATTGAGTGTTTTGCATATTCTCCGTCGCTTATCACCACTGTTTCTATGCCGCTGCCCTCCGGCTTTATTCCAAGCTGCTTGCAGTCCGGCGGCTCGCTTTCCGGCTTTTTTAATATGCTCAGCTTGCCGTTTGTTTCAATTATCGCATATTGAACGTCCGAAAGCTTAAAGCACCCCTCTTGCCTAAGCTGCTCGCACAAATCCTCTGTGCTCATCCTCAGCCTTTTCATCTGGCGTTGGTCAATTTCTCCGTTTCTTATTATTATCTGCGGCATACCGCAAATCAGTTTTCTGAATTTAGCTCTTTTCATCATAAGAACCGACAGCACTATCTCGCAGATGATTAGTATAAGTATCGGCACAAATCCGCTTAAAAGCGACTGCTCGGTATTTTGCATCGGCAAAGACGCTATATCCGATATAAGCAGGGTAACAACAAGCTCGGAGGTCTGCATCTCGCCTATCTGTCTTTTGCCCATAAGCCGCACCGAAAATATTATAAAGATATAAAGTATGATAGTGCGGATAATAGAAATCGCCAATATATTGCCTCCCGTCAGACTTTATTGCTCAGGAAATATTTTGCACTTTTGGAACATCTTTATACATAACCGGCGCATTTCTGCAAATGTTAAATTCAAATCGGGGAAATCAAGCAGAGCCGACTTAAGGCGGCATATAAAGAAAGAGGTGCGTTATGAAATTGTTTGAGCGTTTCGGGCGCAGAACGCAGGACGAAAAGCCAAAGAGCGAGTGCGAACCGGAGCTTTACAGCGATATTGAAAAAAATATTTCATATATGAAGCGGCGCTTTGGCGGCAGCGCGGATTTTACGGTGAGAAGAATCGTGCTGAGCGATGGCACAGGCGCGGCTGTAATTACAATGGAGGGTATGTCTAACAAGGAAACAATAGCGCTTTCCATAACAAATCCGCTTATGGAATTTGACTTTTCCGGCTGCGGCGCCGCCAAGACGGACATTATAGAAAAGAAGGTGCTGTCGGCCTCCGAAATCGTAAGGGTGACCGATTTTGCGCAGGCATTTTCATTTGTAATGTCTGGCTTTGCCCTGATTATTTCAGACGGCTGCGATGTTGCCCTTGCAATAGGAGTTCAGGGCTTCAGCTTCAGAAGCATAAGCGAAAGTGAAACCGATGTTGTTCAGAGAGGCTCACGAGAGGGCTTTTCCGAACCGCTTAGAATTAATATGACGCTTGTGCGCAGAAGGCTGAAAACCCCGGATTTGAGATTTGAAACAATGCAGATAGGCACAGAGACAAAAACAGATATTGCCCTTTGTTATCTTGATTCCGTTGTTTCCAAAGGGATACTCGGCGAGCTTAAAGCAAGGCTTGAAGCAATACCGCTAAAAAACATAATCGCCGCAGGCTATATTGTCCCGTTTCTTGAGCATAAGGGCGATTTGTCGCTTTTCTCAGGCGTCGGCGTCACCGAAAGGCCGGACACGGTATGCGGAAAGATAAGCGAGGGCAGAATAGCGATACTGATAGACGGAACTCCGAGCGTTTTGATTGTGCCTTACCTTTTTGTTGAGAATTTTCAAACGCTTGACGACTATTCAAACAGGGCTTATTTTGCAACGCTTACAAGAATTTTAAAATACATCGCCTTTTTTGTCGCCGTGTTTACGCCCGGCGCTTACGTTGCGGTTGCAGGCTACAACCCTGAGCTTTTTCCTCAGGGTATATTGAACAAGGTCGCGGCGTCGGTCGCGCAGACTCCGTTTTCAGTCTTTACAGAGGTGCTTATAATACATTTTATATATGAGATAATGCGGGAGGCAGGTCTTAGACTGCCGAGGCCTCTCGGTCACGCTGTCAGCATAGTCGGCGCGCTTGTGCTTGGTGAAACCGCCGTAAACTCAGGACTTATCGGAGCGCCCACTCTGATGGTAGTTGCTCTTACGGCAATTTCATCATATGTTATACCCGATCTCTATCCGGCGGTCGCCGTTTTGAGAATAGGCTTTATATTGGCAGGCGGAATAGCAGGTCTTTGGGGCATCACCCTGCTTTTCTGCGCCGTGCTTGTTAATATGTGCGGCAAAAAAAGCTTCGGTGTGCCGTATATGTCGCCGCTTTCGCCGTTTTCGTTTTTCGGAATGAGGGATACGCTCATAAGAGCGGGCTGGCGCACGCTTGCAAAAAGACAAAATCTTGTGCAAAACCAAAAGGGCAGCGACGAATTTGATAATACGGAGGGATATTTTGACAAGGATTAGTAAAATTTCGGCTCCGCAGCTTTTTTGTCTGCTGCTGCTCAGCCGCGGAGTTCTGAGCGTGGCTTACGGGGCGTTTTCTTCTTCAAAAAGCATTCAAA
Organism: uncultured Clostridia bacterium; assembly: GCA_947595635.1. GTDB lineage: Bacteria > Bacillota > Clostridia > Oscillospirales > Acutalibacteraceae > UBA7067. The sequence goes on along the minus strand of CANQEU010000051.1, from coordinate 1,911 downwards.
GCGCGGCGATAGCGGCAGTGCTTTCCGGAATAATCTCTGTTTTGCTGTCGATACCGGTGCTTTTTCTCGGCAGCGGCGGAGAAAAAGCGCTTAAAAGCGGAGCAGGCAGAGTTATATCCGGCTTTTACGCCCTTTATTTCTTCTACGTTATATGCGTAACTCTTACCCTTTTTACCGTTTTGCGCGCCGAAACATCGGGACTTAGAATTTCAATTTTCGTTCTGCCGCTGCTTATATTGATAACAGCTCTTTACGGCTCTTATAAAGGAATAGAGGCAATAGCGCGTACCGGCTCGCTGATACTTTTCGCCGTTATTACAGCCTTTGTTCTTCTTTGCCTCTCGCTTATATCCCGCAGCGACGTTTTAAATCTTGCACCGATCGGCTCTCTTAAATTATCCGACATTACTTCCGATACGATAATTATGCTCGGCGAGCAGAACTGCATTCCCGCAATAGTCTTTATATACCCTCATGTAAAGGGCAAGGTCAAAAGCACAATAATATTGTGGATTCTCGTTCTGTTTGCCTGTATAGCTTCACTTTCACTGTTTATAGCCTCTGTCCTCGGAAATTACTCCGATTCTCAGCTTTTCCCCGTATACGCATGGGCAAGGCTTTCATCATTCGGAGTATTGCAGCGCCTTGACGCTCTCTTTCTTGCAATTTGGACAGCCGGAGTTTTTGCCCGACTTGCGCTTTTATTCTGGGTTTTGGCAACTGCCGTAAAATATGCCGTTGGCAAAAAGACCGCAAAATTCGCTCCCGTTATTCTTGGCGCTGTCGCTCTTTTGGTCGCAGTAAACGCGGCGTTTGACAACAATTTGAGAGAAATAATTTTAAACAGCGGTCTGCTGCTTTCGACCACTGTAGTGTGCTCGGTAATTCTTCCCGTAATGCTTATAATAAAAAGCAGGTTCGGGCGGCGCGTTAAAGCACAGCCGCAGTTAAAATGACGCGCTTTTTGTAAATACGCAGCGATTCTTTTTACGGTTTCGCTGCGCAAGGCTTATAAAGCGAGCGTATTTTGGCATTGCTTTGCCAAAAAGCTTTTAGAAAGGAGAAATAATGAGGGTTTGCTTGCTACGCCCTTATTATATGTGCGAAAATGAAGCGAATAATTTTTCTTGCCGCCGCTGTGCTGTTTCTTTTAACCGGATGCTCTCCCATTGAGAACAGGCTTGACAAGCGGCTTATAATCCAGGGAATCGGAATAGACAAAAGCGACGGGGATTACCGTGTGACGGCAATGTATATGGACACCGCCAATCCCGTTGGGGAAGCCGACGTGACATCCGAGCTTGCACAGGGCAGCGGACAAACAGTTTTGGACGCTCTGACCGATACCGTAAATAAAACAGGAAAAGAGCCGCTTTACGGTCAGTGCAGCTTTATCGTCCTCGGAAAAAGCATTACCGAGGAGGGCATAAGAACTCCGCTTGAATTTTTTACCGATTATTATGAATTTCACCCAAATATAAACGTCTTTTGCTCCGACACCGACGCCGAAAAAATAATGAAATCGGAAAATATGAACGATCGCCTTATGGCTGATTTTGCAGACGCCGAGGCAAATACAGGACAGACGATTATAAGCTCGCTCAAGGAGATATATTCGGCTATAAACGATAAAAGAAGAAGCGCGGCGACATCCATGGTGGGAATAGACGAAAAGAAAACGGTTTTAAAGGGAGCGGCCGCATTTGACGGCGACCGCCTTAATACTGTTCTTGACAGCGATATGTGTATGGCTGTTTTGCTTTTATGCGGCGACGCCAAGAATGTATGGGATATTTTCCCATCTGAGCAAAGCGACGGAATAAACTATTTTCTGTCAAATCCCGAAACCAAAACCGAGATTTCGACCGACGGCGGACTTAGCTTTAATATATCTGTTTATTCACACGCAGG
>CANQEU010000050.1 GCA_947595635.1 uncultured Clostridia bacterium | reverse complement strand
TGGTTCTTTCCGCTATACACCATTTGTTAAAATTATCTGACGTTCCGCTTCCACCCGCGATTAACGGTTCAATGTTTTACTTTTCGTTTGCTTGCGCAAAAGTCGCCCCGAAACATTTTATTTCGTTCGGAAACATCTCTCGTTTGAAGAATATTTACTTTCAAGTTTTTGCTTGCTTTGGAGCATTTGCGCTCGGCAATCTGCCCTGTGAGGTAAGATTAATTATGCGCTCAAATATGTGAAATGAAGATTAAATCTTTTATTTGCTTGCAATCTTCAAGCAGGCTTTGGGGTTGCAAGGGGCTTGCCCCTTGCATAACAAACTAATATAAAGCAGCAGCATTACCGGCGCAAGGCGGTAATGCTGCGGTCATAGTCTGCCTGCGCTCAAAGCACAACGGAGCCGAAAACGGCTCCGTTGTTTCAATCCTGCTGTTTAAAGTCAGGCATTTTTTATTTTCAGTTTTATTGCGTCAGCCGAAAAAGCTCATAGCGTTCGCAACTAAAAGTCCGCCGCCTGTGCCGACAACATATCCCAAAAGCGCCATAATTATTCCAACAGGAACAAGCGCGCTGCTGTATGTTCCGGCGAGCACCGGAGCTGTAGCCGTTCCGCCTATGTTAGCAAGTGACGCGACGGCAGCCGTAAATATGTCGATTTTCAGCAGCTTTGACAGCAGTATCATTATTGCAACGTGGATTACAAGGATGATAAAGCCTGCGAGCAGCCATGCCGGAGCGTTGCCCATTGCCGAAAGGTCTGCGCGGGAAGCAATCAGAGCGATAACTATGTAAAGCATTACGTTCGATACTTCCTCCGTACCCTTGAGCTTTCCGAAAGGAGTAAGCGCAAATACAAGACCGAGCACGGTTACTATGAGGACAGTCCATGTCGCCTTGTCAAAAAACGGAAGATATGTGTTTATAAGCGCGCCAAGCTCCTGCGACGTTGCAGAAACCAAAAGTCCCGCGCCTATAAGAATCATAATATTCTGCCATACAAGAGGCTTGGTGTTGGCTCTTGCCTCCGCTTCAAGCGCAAGTCCTACACTGTCTATAATATGAGTATCCGCTTTTGTCCATTTGTTGAATTTGTCGGAGAAATTAATTGCCCAAAGCAGGAACATAACGTAAAGCGTGGCGCAGATAGAATCCATTACAAGGGCGTAAGCCATCATGGATTCAGGAACATTCAGCGCCGCTTGAATAGCGAGCATATTTCCGCCGCCGCCCATCCAGCTTCCGCAAAGCGCTCCAAGAGCCTGCCATGCGTTTGGGCCGAGCGCGCCCGACATTATCATATATGAAATGATAAATCCAAGTCCGATTGAAAGCGTCGCGGCAAAAAATCCGATGAGCATTTTGGGACCCAAGCGTATAATTTTTTTCAAATCGCACCTTAAAAGCATTATGAACAGCATAGCGTAAAGAATCGGATTTTTAAGAGCGTTATACGCCTCTGCCGTTGTTTCAAGATCCCACAGCTTAACGGTGCATAAAAGCATAAGTCCAAGATAGATAAGAACGATAGGTGGCGCAAATTTAAATATCTTCTGCGGTATTTTGCCCTTGAATATTTTGGGCAGACATACAAGCAGCGCCGCAATGAAAATTAAAGCAGCAATATACATAAAGCCGTCTGTAATCATAAATTCTATTCTCCTTTAAATTTTATTTAAGATTCTTAAGTACCCTCAAAAGGTATTCCCAGCAACGCTGAACGGATTTTATCTCAAGCCTTTCATCGGGAGTATGAACATTTTTCATATTCGGCCCGATCGAGACCATATCCGCTCCGTTTAATTTGCCGGCTAAAATTCCGCATTCAAGCCCCGCGTGAATCGCGCATACCTGAGGCTTTTCACCGTACATTTCTTCATAAGTGCTTATCATAACATCACGAAGCGGCGAATCCTTTTTGTATTCCCATGCAGGATAATCGCCCTGAAGATTAAGGCTGCCGCATTGGCTGTCAACAAGACAGCGAAGCCTTCGCACGGTTTTTGCCTTGCCGTGCTCCGTGTTGGAGCGCACCATAAATCCAAGCGTAAGCCTGTCGTCCTCAAGTGAAACAAGGCCGAGGTTTGACGAGGTCTGCACCAAAAACGGTATGTCAGGACTGATTGCCGATACTCCGCTCGGAGCGAGAAGCACGGTCGATATTATCTCCCGCGTGCTCTTATCGTCGGCGTATTTGCCGTCATACAAAGCGTCCTCACAGGAGATTGCGGCGTCCGGCTCCGTCTGTAAGCATACGGAGTGAAGCTGTTTGTTAAAGGCTTCAAGACAGCCGCTTAGTATTTCTTCTCTGTCACGGTATATGCAAATCAGCGCGTCTGCGTATCTCGGAATAGCATTTAATCTGCCGCCGGAATGGAAATTAACAATATGCAGCTTTGTTTGACTGCTAAGCTCATACAAAAATTCCGCAAGCTGAATGGCGGCGTTCTTTCTGCCCTTGTCAATATCGATTCCGGAATGTCCGCCTATAAAGCCGGACGCCGTTACTTTTTTAAAAATAACGCCCTCCGATTGAGCTTCAAGCGATATTGGAAATACACACTCGGCGCGAACCGCTCCGGCACAGCTTACTGTTATAACGCCCTCCGCCTCGGAATCAATGTTGATAAGCCGCTTTCCGTGGGGCCTTGACGCGTCAAGCGCGTTTGCGCCCATAAGTCCTATCTCCTCGTCTGCTGTAAACAGCGCCTCGATAGGCGGATGTGAAATGCCGCCGTCGTCGTCAAGCAGGGCAAGTATATAAGCTATTGCTATTCCGTCGTCACCGCCAAGGGTCGTTCCCTGTGCATAAAGATATTCGCCGTCGGACTCTATCTCTATCGGCTCCTTCTCCATATCCTTTTTGCACTCGGCAAGCTTTTCGCATACCATATCAAGATGCCCTTGGAGAATAACGCTTTCGCTGTTTTCATATCCGTTTGTACCGCCCTTGAATATCATAACATTGCCGTAGCCGTCCCGGTAACAGTCAAGCTTGCGCTCGGCGGCAAAATTAACACAGTATTCCGCAATTGCCCCCGTGTTGCCGGAGCCCCTCGGTATTTTTGATATTTCAGAGAAGAAATGAAATACCCTTTCCGGTTTAATGCTTTCGATATACATATAACACCTCCTTTTGAATTTTTTATATTCCCTTTTAATTGGCGCTTTGAGCCTTTAAAGACGGCAATCGGCACCTATTGGGCTTTAATTGGGAAGCGCAGTCAAGCGATTAAAAGGGCTGCGCAGCAAGGCTTCGTGCAGCGGTTTCAATCATAACCGGCTTGATTAAGCTGATTTATCAAGCCCTGCTCTTATTTAAAAATAATTTGTTTTGTTAATATTATACCATATTTTGAGTAATTAATAGAAAAAACATTTTTCTTAAGCTTTGTCGCCGAAATCTGTCTTTTTTGCGCCGTTTTTCATTTAATTTAATTTCAAATTTCGGTTAACGCTTCTTGACTGTCGGGGATTTTACGGTATAATTATACAGGATGAAATTTAGGAAATATTCATTCTTCGATTTAAAAACGGTGAAGGGAAAAAAGGTACTTGAAATGAAGGTAAGCTTTTATGAAAACGCAGACGATTCACAGCTTAAATTTGCAGTGATAATATCAAAATCAGACGGTAAATGGGTTATGTGCAGGCACAAGGACAGAACAACGTATGAAATTCCGGGCGGACATCGGGAGGACGGCGAAACAATTATTGACGCCGCGATTCGTGAGCTTAAGGAGGAAACAGGGGCTAAACGCTTTGTTCTTAAGCCTGTTTGCGTTTACTCGGTTTCGGGCAGAAACATAATAAATCCGTGCGGAGACGAGGCCTTCGGAATGCTGTACTGCGCCGATATAGAGGAGTTTGAGAGCGAGCTTCACAACGAGATCGAGAGCGTTAAGCTTTTTGAGGAAATTCCAAGGGAGCTAACGTATCCGCTTATCCAGCCGAAGCTTATTGCCGAGGCGCAGAGGAGAAGATTGATTTAAGCCCCGATGCAGATTTTTTCTCTTTTAAACGGTGTGCGCAGAAAACCTTATACTTGATTTAAAAATCCCCCGACAGTGCGGTCAGACCGCCGTCGGGGGATTGTGATTTATAGTTTATTAATAATATTTGTCCGTTCTCGTTCGTATTCTGCCCGGCTTATTTGTCCGTTTGCAAGGCGAGTATAGAGAACTTGAAGTTGTTTTTCTGCCAAAGGAGCCGGCGGAGAGTCGGGCGGCGTTCGATTTATATATTGTTTTTGCATAGTCACATTTTTTTCGTTGTTTTTATTTATAAATAGCACACAGAGGGCAAGCGATACAACGGGTAATATATATGCAAGCATATACGGAACAGGGGATATGTAAATTAATATACTGTAGGCTGATGTTAAAATCACAAGCAAAATAAGGCTTATTTTTTCTAAGGTTTGATTTGCTTTATTTTGACTAAAATTTGCTATGAGCAATATAATTGAAAGTATAATAATCACAAATGGGAATATATCAAAAATGGACAGTGTAAAAGGTGAACGAGGAAGGCTGATTAAAAAAATGCGTTGAAAAATGCGGTAAAGGAAAAAGAATATACATGACAGTACATAAGAAACCAAAGAAATTCTAAAAATAAAATATTTGCTGCTTTTTAAGGTGATAATATAAATGATAAGCGCAATCAGCTCCAATACGGTTGACAAGAAAAACAGTATCTTCGAATAACACCAAAACATCTCAATAATGTTTGATGACGCAGACCAATTAAAATCTATGCAGATTTCAGTTAAATGCAGAAAAAGAGCGAATGCCGATAGAATTAAAATCACTACTCTGAAAATATTTGTTTTTTTATCATAAGTTTTGTTCATTTTTCGCTTCCCCCTTTGCCCGTCTCTCTGCAAGTATCTCGTTGACCTTTTTGTTATATTCTTCTTTAGATATTAGATTCTTCAATTTCAAATTATTTAAAACATATAACCTTTCGCTAATATGTTTCGGAAGCGGAGCATGTTTCACTGAAACCTCTTCCTTATCTCCTCTATTCTCTCTCCTTGCTCCGCAGGAAGAGATTTTTACATTACTGTCATTAATTTTGCCGCCATCGTTTTTTTCAGCGTAAGAATAGAGTTGATTTATATCTACAGCCTTATCTTCGCATAGCAATAGTAATATTTGATTGTTTATCTTGGTATTTTCTGTTGTTTTTGAGACAAGCTCTCCAAATCCGTACAATAAAAATGAACCTACCCACGATAAAAGGCAGCCTACAACAATTATAAATATAGTCCATAAAATCCTTGAGGAATTCCTGACAATAATTAAAGTCAAGAAACCTAAAATACAACTGGCAAAAATTCCGATTACGGTAAATAATACAGCTAAACCCTTTATCTTGTTCCCAATATTGTTAAACATATTTATTCCTCCTCAGTAACGAAACTTATTTAGATTGCTTGTATATCGTGTTTAGTACTTATCAGTACTACATTCTAATTATAACGACTATGTATGATAAAGTCAATAGTACCTAAAGATACTATTGAGGTGATTTTCATGTATTTTCGCCGACTGAAAGATTTAAGAGAGGATCACGACCTCAGGCAGACCGATATAGCCGAAATTCTCGGAATAAAACAGACTGTTTATTCACGATATGAACGAGGATTTCAGACGATACCGATTGAGCATTTAATAAAGCTTGCCGATTATTACAATGTATCGGTAGATTACATTCTTGAACGCGACAACGGAAAATCAGAATAGCTTGAAGTAAAATTCCGTTTCTATGTGCCGTATGCCAAATGAACAACCGAACTCTTAATGCAGCGCCGACAATGCGCAATGTGCGGCTTATAAAAAAATAAAAATAGCTGTTGACAAAAGGAAAAAAGGGTGATATTATAATTATCAAATAAAACCTATAGGCAAAGTAGGAAATGCAAAGGCGGCGTTTTCTCTAAGCCTCGCATTGTCGGAGGAGGAAAATGAAAAGATTATTTGATAAATTGCTCAGGCAGAACTTTAGATTCGGGCGAATGTGCCGCTGCCGATATTGATTCTAAAAATTTAAACTAAAAAATTGAAACTGAAAGAGGTAAATAAAATGAGCACATTAAAGGATAGAAAATTACATTTTGAAACGCTGCAGCTCCATGTCGGACAGGAGAGCGCAGACCCCGTAACGGACGCAAGAGCAGTACCGATATACGCAACCACATCTTATGTTTTTCATAACAGTGAACACGCGGCGGATCGCTTTGCGCTCAGGGACGCCGGAAATATCTACGGCAGGCTGACAAATCCTACGCAGGATATTTTTGAGCAGAGAATAGCGGCTCTTGAGGGCGGAGCAGCCGCACTGGCTGTAGCGTCCGGAGCCGCAGCCATAACATACACCATACAAGCGCTTGCGCATGCCGGAGATAATATAGTCGCGGCAAAGACCATTTACGGCGGAACATACAATCTTCTTGCCCATACGCTGCCCGAATACGGTATAACAACAACCTTTGTCGACCCGGACTCCGAGGGTGAATTTGAGAGCGCTATTAACGAGAACACTAAGGCGATATATATAGAAACGCTCGGAAACCCAAATTCAAATCTCATCGACATAAAAAAGGTTGCCGAAATCGCGCATTCAAACAACATACCGCTTGTTGTAGACAATACTTTTGCAACGCCGTATCTTTTAAGACCGTTTGAATACGGAGCCGATATAGTCGTACATTCGGCAACGAAGTTTATCGGCGGACACGGAACGGCTATCGGAGGAGTAATAATTGAGAGCGGTGCCTTCGACTGGAACGCTTCCGGCAAATTCCCTCAATTTACAAAGCCTAACCCGTCATATCACGGTGCGGTGTTTACGGAGGCGGCTCCGAACGCGGCGCTTGTAACGTATATCAGGGCGATTCTTTTAAGAGATACAGGCGCGACTCTTTCTCCGTTTCATGCCTTTATATTTTTGCAGGGGCTTGAAACATTGTCGCTGCGTGTTGAGCGCCATATTGAGAACACAAAAAGGGTGATAGAGTTTTTGTCAGAGCATCCTCAGGTAGAGAGCGTAAATCATCCTTCGCTGCCAAGCTCGCCGTATAAAAAGCTTTATGACGAGTATTTTCCAAACGGCGGCGGTTCAATATTCACATTCGAGATAAAGGGCGATGAAAATACCGCAAAGAAATTTATTGATACTCTTCAGGTATTCTCACTGCTTGCAAATGTTGCCGACGTTAAATCGCTTGCGATTCACCCCGCGTCAACAACGCATTCTCAGCTAAACGAGCAGGAGCTTGAGGAGCAGGGCATAAAGAAAAACACAATCAGGCTTTCTATAGGAACCGAGCATATCGACGATATATTATTCGATTTGCAGGAGGCGTTCGAGGCGGTAAAGTAAAAACGCCTCAGCTGCAAGAAGCTTTATATTGCATAAAAAATCCGCTGACTTTTATCAGCGGATTTTTTTACTCTCTTTTTTTAATATGAAATACAGCCGCGATTTTCAACACTTCTTCCGGAGATTATAAGCGCATAATCTTCCATTACGGGGCAAGCCAATTGCACTCCCAATGCCTGCCAAAGCTTACAGGCGAATTAAATTTTATATTGCAATAGCAAATGATTTTAAGAAAATAAAATTCTCTGTTTTATATTTCTATTCCCGCAGGCAAACCGACCAAGGCAAGCTATTTTGTCCTCACGCTTTCAGCCGGTTCATCCATCCCCGGCGCTTGAAAACGACGAGGGAAACGGCAAAGCGGATGCACTCTTCAAGCGACAGGGCGAAATAGACTACGGGAATTGACCAGTGAAATACAAAAGCTGTGAGAAGTCCCAGCGGAACGCCGAAAAGCCATGTGCCCATCAAATCAATTGCCATGATGTATGTCGTTTTTCCGCCGCTGCGCAGGATACCGCTGCCGATGATCATATTAAGCACCTTAAAGGGCATAACTGCGGCGTAGGCGGTGAGAATACGAACAGTCAATTCTCTGATGTCGGTCTCCACATTGAAAATGCGTACATACCATGGGCTTATAAAGAAAATCACCACCGACAACAGCAGAGAGCCTGCCAAGCCGTATAAAAGCAGCTTCTTTGCCTCACGGTATGCCGTCGCCTTGTCTCCGTCGCCAAGTCGCTTGCCAATAAGGATAGCCGCAGCCTGACTCAAGCCGCACAAAGCCCCGATTGCCAGGGACTGCACTGGGTTTGTCAGCGTCATGGCGGCTGTGGCGTCGGTACCCAGGTGACCGTAAATGCCGGCGTACACGTTCTCACCGACAACCCACATAAATTCACTAATCAGCAGCGGCAGCAGCATTGACATATACTGTTTCCAGTTAAAGGGACTTGCCGCGGTGTTCTTTGTTCTATCACTATATTTCAGATACATCACAAGGATAGCCAGAAAATAGACAAGCTGCGAGATCAGCGTCGCCAATGCCGCGCCTGTAATACCGAGCGCCGGCGCGCCAAGCCGTCCAAAAATCAGTATCCAGTTTAGCCCGGTGTTGACAGCCGCCGACGCTATTCCGGCGTAAAGCGGAAGCGACGCTTTTTCAATGCACCGTAAGTGGGTGGATAAAATTGTGGTACCAACTGTTGGGAAGAAAGTGCCGGACACGATAAACAGATACCGTCCGGCGGCATCCGCCGTCACGGTGTCATTGATATAAAGCCTCATTATCTGCTTTGGAACAGCAGCTCCCGCCAAGGTGAACAGTGCGGCAAGTATTAGGCACACCCTCAGATTGAGAATCAGGCTTCGGTGAGTTTCAGCGGTGTTTTTTTGTCCTATGTACTGTGAAATCATAATTCCGGCAACGGCGCCCACAGCGGATACGACGACGTTGAATATTCCGGTGAATTTTCCTGCCAGTCCGACTGCGGCTACCTCCACACCCCCAAGCTGACCTATCATAATCTGATCCACAACGCCGAAGGACGCCTGGAGCATGGATTGCAGAGCCACCGGCACAGCCAGGGCAATAACGCTTCTTAAAAAAGTTTGTTTCTGTTGTTTAATCATTTTTTGTCCTCCTCAATCCAACTCAGCGATTATAAAAAATCCCTCGGTCAGTTCAAGTATAACCGACCGAGGGATTCTTTTCAAAACTTAAATCTGTAAGCTGTAACAAAAATACATTATCAATTTTGTTTAAAATAACAGAAGGACAAAAAATTGATTTGTTCAGCGAGCCTTTGTACTGCCCCGAACAACAAGTGCCGTGGAAAGAGTAATGACCGATTCCACCGACTCGCCTGCCCGAAATTTTCTTATCGCGTCCAATGCCGCTCGCGCACGCTCCGTGTTGTCCTGACGGACGGAGGTAAGCGTCGGATATACCATTTCGCAAAGCGGAGTATCGTCAAAGCCGGCGACAGAGATTTCGCCCGGTACATCGACGCCGACGCCTTGCAAAAAATGTATAATGTCAACCGCGTAGTAATCCGATACGGCAAAAACAGCCGTGAAGCGCCTTATATCTTGCAGCTTCTCCCTGTAGAACGCCATACGCTCCGTTTTGAGCATCGGTATCATCATAAACTCCGCTCCGGATCCGAAGCCCTCACGAAAGCCCTTCCAGCGCTCCAGGTCCATGTCAACATCGTTGTCCGATAGGCACAGTACACGTTGATGCCCGCAAAGTCGGAAATACTCGCCCACCTGAAATCCACCGTGACGGTCATCAATGTTTACGGCACAAACACGCTCCGCCATAACGCCGCAGGCGTCATAGACCGCAAAGGGTATTCGGACGCTCTCCCTCAGGCGTTTGTAATCCGCTCCGCAAAAGCCGATAAGCACCAGTCCTTCAAGGTTCCACATTGAGGCGAAGGAAACGATTTTATCAATGTCGTTTACGGTTCTTACCATCATCTGCAATCCTCTTGCGGCAGTCTCCGCACTGAGGGCGTTGAGCGCTGAGGCGATAAAGGCGTCCTCCAAGACATGGGTCTCATATTTCTCGTGGGCATTAATTACCACGCCCACGATTTTTGCAGGATTTTCCGCCAGCAGCACCTCCGCCGCACGCGGCAGATACCCACGCTCCTCAAGTGCGCGGCGCACTCTGACAGCCGTCCGCTCCGACACCATGCCAGTCTTGCCGTGAAGCACATACGACACCGCCGCCGTACTAAGCCCCAGCTCCGAAGCAATATCCGAAAGACGTACCTTTTCTTCCATGCCGCCCCTCCAAGTCAAAATAATCAATTACACGGTCAGTTGCAGCTGTTTTGATTTCAATGATTATCTCTGTGCCTGATTGACCGCTGCTTTTATTTTTTATTATCCTCGCTTTGTTTGCTGGGGCTATATTCAAGCTCCGGGTTTTTAATGCTCACACGCATTCCGTCTGAAACGGAATTTACAATAAACGAGTTGCCGCCGATGGTAGCGCCCTTGCCGATTACCGTTTCGCCGCCGAGAATAGACGTGCCGGAATATATGGTTACATTGTCCTTTATAGTCGGGTGGCGCTTTACCCCTTTAAGCTGCTGTCCCTTTCTTGTTGAAAGCGCACCAAGCGTAACGCCCTGATAAATTTTCACGTTGTTCCCTATCTGCGTGGTTTCGCCGATTACAATGCCGGTGCCGTGGTCTATGAAGAAATACTTTCCTATATCGGCGCCCGGATGAATGTCTATTCCCGTTATGCTGTGGGCGTATTCCGTCATAATTCGCGGTATCATCGGAACTCCGAGCAGAAACAGCTCATGCGCGATTCTGTAAACCGTTATGGCAAGAAGCCCCGGATACGAAAAAATTATCTCATCGGTGCTGTAGGCGGCAGGGTCGCCGTTATACGCCGCCTCAACGTCGGTGCTAAGATATTCACGCAGCTTTGGAATTTTGCCGAGAAATTCCAAAACAATAAGCTCAGCCTCTTTTTTGATTGCCGTCTTGCTCTCGTCGGCGCATTTTTCTCTGTTGCAAAGCGCCTTTACTATCTGCTTTTTAAGATTATACTGCACATACTCAAGCCGCTCGCCGACCGTAAATTTAATATATTCGCTTCTGACCCTGTTTTTGTCAAAAAAGCCGGGAAAAAGAAGCTTGCGAAGCTCAAGCAGCACCGCAATCACGGTATCCTTATTTATGGTGTTTTCGGCGTCGATATGGCTTGTAAGCCTATGCTCGCTGTAGCTTTCAAGTATAATGTCAACCAATTTTTCGGCGTCGTTTTCCATGATTATCACTCTCCGAACATATAGCGTATAAAAAATTTGTTCTGTAATTACTCTAACACAGCGCAGTCGTTATGTCAATTTATAAATCGGCGCGCAGTATGACAGATTTGTTTTAAAAACGCTCCATAGGTCATAAAGACTTATATTTTGCGCACAATAATCAAAGGTGTTTGTATGAAGCTGGCGTTATCAAAAAACTATTATTTACTATTGCAAATTCGCTTTGCGACAGGCTTTGCTGTCTCGGCTTTTATTACTGGAGCCGTCGCGGCATTCAGCCTTGCGGCAGCCGCGGCGCTCGGCACGGTATTTACCGCGATATATATTTTTTTCGCGGCGTTTTATATTCGGCGATTTACAACGGCCTTGCATTATGAGCTTGAGCGCGGCAGGATAAGCATAAGCAGGGGCGTTTTATTTAAAAGGCGGATTTTCGTGCCTTATTATGCGGTAAGATACTTTGAGATGCGCTCTACAATTTTATCAAAGCGGCTTAACGTATATTGCGCGGCGGCGTACACATCGTCGGGCGTAATAAGGATTTCGGGAATTGAGCACAAGGACGCAAGGAAGATAATCGGTCTTATGGAGGAGTCGGATGAAAGAGAGAAGGAAGGCTGACAGACAGAGGAGAATACACTCTTTTACAATACTGTCTTTTTTATACCGCTATGCTTTTTTGCTGCTTATACCGCTCATACAGTATTTGATTTTCAAGCCACGCAGTCTTTGGGACATGATAAAAAGCGGCAGCGCAGATATATTATACGCATCTGCGATAATATTCTATATTGTGCTCAAATACCGCACAACATACCTTTACAGAGAGGGCGGCGAAATAGTCTATTCAAGGGGGATATGGCTTTTAAGGCGCGGCAGGATACCTGAGCGCAGTCTAAACGGAGCTGCCGAGAGCGGCGGCATTATGAGTATATTCGGGGCGAGCAAAATAAGCCTGAACGCGGCAGGGCAAAGAATGGCGGCGCAGGAATACATTGCCTCCGACTGCACAGCCGCAAGTACATTACGCATTGAGGGCGGCTTTGTAAAAAGGTTCGGAATACTGCACACAATAACTGCGGCGGCAGACTCAACAAGCGCATTGTCGGGGCTTTTGATCGCTGTACCGTTTATAAGGCGCGCGGCAGCGATTATAGGAGACGGGCTTAAGAGGCAGCTATACGGCGGAATAGATATTTGGTCTAACGCCGTATCCCGTCTGCTGCCGCCGGCTGTCGCATATACGTCGGGAATAGCGGCGGCAGGCTATATTATTGCGCTTATATATCAGCTTATGCGGCACGCGGGAGGAGAGATAACTCTTTCGGATAAGATAATTCAAATAAAACGGGGATTTATAAGGACTTACAGATTGTCGCAGAGAAGCAGTGAAATATCCGCGCTTACAGAGGAGCAGGGGCTAATTTGCACTGTGTTTAAAATAAAGAAGGCATTCATGCTGACAGACACCGGACAAAGGCTTAAAGCGGGGCGAGAGCTTTTGGCTGTGAGCCGCGGCGCCTTAAAGCGGCCGAAAGCTTGCGCAAAGCCTCACGTCGGCAGTCTGTTTTCTTTTATTTTACTGCCCTGCGCGCTGCTTATGTTAAGCGTTGGCGCGGCGTTTTATCTTGCCTTCAAAAGGATATATATTCCGCTTGACATAATTCAATGCACGGCAATACCGTTTTGTCTGTTTTTTATAATGTTCAGAATGCTTGCGTTTGAGCGAACCTTTTTGAGTGTGGACGAGGAGAAGATATTCTGCGGAACGCACAGGGGTTTTAGAGTTATAAACTCTAAGATTCCGCTTTTGAGCATTACCTCGGCTGAAATTTCGCAAAATCCGATACAGCGCCTTACGGGAAGCTGCAATGTAAAAATCAAGATTAAGAACAGGTCGGGCTTGCTTAAAATAAAAAGGCTCAAGCTAAGCGACGTATTGAAGCTTAAAAGCGAAGCAGAAGAAAACAAGGACGAATGAAAAATGTTTTGTGAGTAAAAGCGGCTTAAAGGATACAAAAATCCCTCCACCAAAATGGAGGAGGGATTTTGCGTGCTATTTTACATTTATTAAGAGATAAAACTTATTATTTTGTTTTTTTATCAAGGGAATTTAATTATTAATCCTCTTTGATTCTCTTGCGAGTAAATACTACTACTCCGGCTGCTGCTGCAAGTATAAGGAGAAGCATTGCAACATTTGCGCTGTCGC
>CANQEU010000049.1 GCA_947595635.1 uncultured Clostridia bacterium | reverse complement strand
GCTGCACTCACGGAATAATCCACCGCCTTGTCGCTGAGGTTATTGACGAGCTTGGAGTTGAGGGAAAAACCGTTGGAGTATCGCCTGTCGGCTGCGCGGTTATGAATTATGATTATTTTAATTGCGATATGGTAGAGGCGCCCCACGGCAGAGCGCCGGCTGTTGCGACAGGTCTGAAAAGGGCGAAGCCCGATAATGTTATTTTTACATATCAGGGCGACGGCGACCTTGCCGCAATCGGCACAGCCGAAACCGTTCACGCGGCGACAAGGGGCGAGAATATAACCGTTATATTCGTCAACAACACCATTTACGGTATGACAGGCGGACAAATGGCTCCTACCTCGCTTCCCGGTCAGGTAACGCAGACAACGCCTTACGGCAGAGATGTGAACACAGCCGGATACCCCGTAAGAGTTTGCGAAATGCTTTCAACTCTTGACGGCGTAGCGCTTGCGCAGCGCGTCGCGGTAGATTGTGTTAAAAACGTAAATACGGCAAAGAAGGCAATTAAAAAGGCGTTTCAAAATCAGATAGACAAAAAGGGCTTTTCCATAGTAGAGGTTCTTTCAACCTGCCCTACAAACTGGGGATTAACGCCTGTTGAGGCTCTTGATTGGCTCAGAGAAAAGATGATACCGTATTATCCGCTTGGCGTTTATAAGGACGAGGAGAAGGGGGCAAGACTGAAATGAGCAAAAACTTCAATATGCTGCTTGCCGGCTTTGGCGGACAGGGAATACTTTTTGCCGGTAAGGTAATAGCCTACGGCGGACTTATGGATGAAAAGGAAATATCGTGGCTTCCGTCATACGGCCCGGAAATGAGAGGAGGCACCGCGAATTGCAGCGTTTGTATATCCGACGTTGCAATAGGCTCGCCGCTTGTTACCGCACCGGATACGTTCATTGCAATGAATCTTCCGTCGTTTGACAAGTTTATCAACGATGTAAAGCCGGGAGGAACGGTTATAATCGACAGCTTTTTAATCGACAAAAAGGTCGAGAGAGACGATGTGAACGTATTTTATGTTCCCGCGACAAAGCTTGCCGAGGAGAACGGATTAAAGGGTCTTGCAAATATTATTCTTGTAGGAAAGCTCTTTAAGGAAACCGGCTTCTGCACGGAGGAATCGCTTTTTAAAGCGATTGAAAAATGCGTTCCGCCGAGAAAGGCTAATATGCTTGAGCTTAACAAAAAAGCTATAAGTCTTGGAATGGAACAGTAAGATGATAAGACCAAGATGTATTTTTTGGGACTATAACGGGACTCTTATCGACGATGTTGAAACTGCGCTGAGGTCTGTCAACGATATGCTCATAAGGAGGAATATGCCGCTTATTGATCTTGAACAGTATAAAAGCTATATAGATGTTCCTATTTCAAAATTTTACGAGCACCTTTTCGACCTTAACAAGGTTCCGTTCGATGTTTTGGCAAAGGAATTTGCAAGCGGATATGAAAAATATATTCCTGAAAATCCTGTAATGAGAGGAGCAAAGGAGCTTTTAAGCCTGTTTCAAGGAGCGGGAATATATCAGGCGGTTATTTCAGGCTCGCAGCAATGCGTTATAGAGGCAGGAATAGAAAGATGCGGTCTTTGTGATTACTTCGACGTTGTTTCCGGCTCCGACGACCATTATGTCGGAAGCAAAATAAACCGTGCTGAAAGCATTGCAAGGCAATGCGGCAGCAAGGGAGAGGAAATTCTTGTTATAGGCGACTGCGTTCAGGATTTTAATGTCTCGCAAAGGCTCGGAGCCGAGTGCATTCTGCTGTCGGCAGGCCATCAAAGCAAAAGCGACCTTTCAGACACCGGCGCCGTTGTTGTCGATTCCCTTTGTGATGTAAAAAGATATGTTTGTTTAACGGAGTAAGCCTGAAAAATACATTTAAATTAATTAAGAAAAAGTTTCTGCCTGTGTTTTATGCCAGTGGTTTGTTGGGGGTGGTCAAATGGCGGAAAAGAATAAAAATGGGATTTTTGCCCTGACGCTTTCTGCCGTTGCCGTCGCCGGAATTGTCTTTGCCCTTATATGCTATTTTATGTACGGTCAAACCGATAATAATATATTCAAAAGGGAGCCTGACGGAGTTAATGCCGGCAACGGCACGGAAATATCAAGCACGCAAAAGAACGACCCGACAAATTCATCAGGTCATTATACGGTTGAATATGATTCAAACGGCAACGAGATATATAAATATACAAGTATGCCGGTAGACTTTAAGCAGATGAAAAATATCAACAAGGAGCTTTACGCATGGATATACGTTCCGGGAACGCAGATAGATAATCCGATAGCTCAGTCCGAAAGCGATGATTCCTATTATATATCTCACGACATATACGGAAACTACTCTATGTACGGCACCATTTTTACCGAAAAATGCAACAGCAAAGACTTTTACGACCCTAACACGCTTATATACGGGCATGAAATGTTAAACGGTTCGATGTTCCAAAATCTGTATAAATTTGAGGATAAGGCATACTTCAACAGCAATCCGTATTTTTATATATTTACCGGAAATCGGGTGCTGACGTATGAGATCGTTTCGTCGTTGAGCTTTAATAACAGCCATATAATGTACTCATATGATTTTAGCAATAAAAATGATTATCAGAAATATATAGATACGGTCACCGATCCAAAGCAGAGTAACGCGAATGTCCGTCCCGGGGTAAAGCTTACCGTAGACGACAAGACAGTCACCCTGAGCACCGGCGGAGGAAACGACCCGGATAAAAGATATATTGTTGTCGCAAAGCTTATCTCTGACGATACGGTGAAAACAGATTAAATAACGCCGCTGTGTTCTGTACGGCAAACGCCGCAGAAAACGGCGGCTTTGTATGTATTCTTGAAAACATTTTATTTCGGTGCTATACTAAAAATACGGCTTGATTTTATATTAAAGCATTTAAGGCTTGCTTTAATTAAAGAATTAACGCCATTTTGGTTTGATATTATTTTTAAACGGTGATATTGATGATTGACTTTAAACCGCACGCGATAACCGTAAAGGATTTTTTGAGTGCATTTTTAAAATGGACTCTCGTTTCGGCTTTATGCGGACTTATAGGAGCCTTGATCGGCACTGCGTTTGATAAAAGCGTTGAGTTTGTAACCGCGTTGTGGAACGCTCATCCGTGGCTTTTGTACCTTTTGCCTGTCGGTGGAATTATCATTGTCGCATTGTATAGGCTTTGCAAAATGGATGAGAGCGTCGGCACAAACAATATAATAAATTCGGTAAGAACCGGCAGGGGAGTGCCGATAATACTTGCCCCGTTGATTTTTATCAGCACGGTGATAACCCTATTGTGCGGCGGCTCGTCAGGCAGAGAGGGCGCTGCGCTTCAGCTTGGCGGTACGCTTGGGGCGAAGGTCGGAACAAAGCTGAAAATGAGGGACAAGGATGAAAATATAGCAATAATGTGCGGTATGAGCGCCGTGTTTTCCGCTTTGTTCGGCACGCCGGTAACGGCGTCTGTTCTTGCTATGGAGGTAACAAGCGTTGGCGTGATGTATTACGCTGCGTTTCTCCCCTGCGTTTTTTCATCAGTTATCGCCGTTAAAATCTCTATGCTATTCGGCGTTGTGCCGTTTTCGCTTAAAATCAAAGAAATACCGCAAATCAACGCTGCTGCGGTCGCGCAGGTCGTGCTTATAGCCGCGCTGTGCGCCGGAGTAAGTATAATATTCTGCTTTCTTATGAAGCTTACGCAGCGCTATTTAAGAATTTATTTAAAAAATCAGTTTGTTAGGGTGATTATAGGCGGAGCGGTTATTATTGCGCTGACAATGCTGATTGGCACAAGGGATTATAACGGAACAGGAATAAGCGTTATAGAGCGTGCCGTAAACTTAGGGCAGATAAGACCGGAGGCGTTCGCCCTGAAGCTTATTTTTACGGTAATAACGATAAGCAGCGGCTATAAGGGCGGCGAGATAATACCTACATTCTTTATCGGGGCAACGCTTGGCGGATTGCTTGGCGGACTTGTCGGCCTTGACGTCAGCTTTGCCTCGGCAATAGGGCTGATAGCTATGTTCTGCGGCGTACTCAACTGCCCGATAGCGTCGCTTATTCTAAGCGTTGAGGTTTTCGGTTCGGGAGGGTTTTTGCTGTTTGCAATCGCCTGCGCCGTAAGCTATATGCTTTCAGGCTATTACGGCATATACAGCAGTCAGAAAATTATGTATTCAAAGCTTAGAGCGGAGCTTATAAATATAAATACAAAATAAACCTATATAAAGATTTCGCCGTTTGGTACGCCGGACGGCGATTTTATTTTTTATAAAATCATAGAAAACAGCTAAGCGGCATATAAATTATCAAAAGTTAATGGCGAAAGAAAGGAAATGATTTTATGAAAAAATGGCTGAGGCTTTTAAGCGCCTTTACGGCGGCGGCAATTGCTCTGCCGATGACGGCAACAGTCGGAGCGTCCGCGCTTTCTGCCGATTCGGTATCGGCTCCGGCAGCCGTGCTTATAGACAGCGAAAGCGGACAGGTGCTGTTTGACAAGGACAGTCATTCAAAGCGGCCGTGCGCGTCTATTACAAAGGTTATGACTCTTCTGCTTGTGTTTGAAGCTATAGACAATGGGAAAATCTCAATGAAGGATCAGGTAAGCGCAAGCGCTCACGCCGCATCTATGGGAGGAAGTGACATTTGGCTTGAAGAGGGCGAGACTATGAGCGTTGACGACCTTATCAAGGCGACGACCGTTGCAAGCGCCAATGACGCTGCCGTTGCGCTTGCTGAGCATGTATGCGGCAGCGAGGAGGCGTTTGTCGAGATGATGAACGCAAGGGCAAAGGAGCTTAAAATGAATGACACGACCTTTAAAAACTGCAACGGACTTGACGAGGACGGCCATATAACCTCGGCATATGATGTTGCGGTTATGTCGCGTGAGCTTATAAAGCATAAAGAGATATTCAACTATTGCACAATATGGATGGATACACTAAGGGACGGCAAAACGCAAATCGTAAATACCAACAAGCTTTTAAAAACATATAACGGCATAACGGGACTAAAAACAGGAACTACAAACGACGCCGGCTGCTGCATAAGCGCCACCGCAGAGCGCAACGGCTTCAAGCCTATTGCGGTGGTTCTTGGCGCGAATACGGGAAAGGAGAGGTTTGCCGACGCTTCAACACTGCTTGATTATGCCTTTGCCGGATACACAAGCGTCAAGCCGGAGCTTCCAAAGGACTGCCCGAGCACGGTTGAGGTTGGAAACGGAATGCAAAAGGAGGTATCCGCCGGCGCGGAGATAGAAGGTTCGTTTCTTGTTGAAAAGGGAAAGGAAAAGAGCATTGAAAGCAAAGTCAAGCTGAATAAAGAGATAACCGCGCCTGTTAAGAAGGGCGACGTTTTGGGAAAAATATATTATTATCTTGATGATAAGCAGATAGGAGAGTATGATATTAAGGCGAAAAACGACGTTGAGGAAATATCCTTTTCACAGGTGTTCGCTCTTTTATTTAAATTTATGGTTCGATTTTAAAAATCGGTTGTCTGCAAAAATAAATCGGGCAGAGCGTCCTCGCTCTGCCCGATGCTTCTGTTTTTTTAGTTTGCTCAGATAAGTCCGTCTATAATTCCCTTATAAACGCTCAATGGCTGAAAGCCGATTTCAAACGCCTTTTGTTCGCCGTCCTTTAATACTACAACCGACGGAATGCTTGTTACGCCGAATTTTGAAGCAAGCTCGCCCTCGTCGTCAACATTTACCTTTGCGACGGTTATTTTTCCGTCGTAGTCAGACGCTATCCTTTCAATAACGGGTGAGAGCATCTTGCAGGGCCCGCACCAATCAGCGTAAAAGTCAACAAGCGTAACTCCTGAGCCTGTAAGGGAATCAAAGTCTGAGGCTGTCGGGTGTAAAATCGCCATAAAATCACATCCTTAAAATATTATTCCTAAAATTTAGGGTTTGCATTGCTTTGAGCTTTATGCGCCGTATTTCGTTATTTCAACGCTTTCAATCGTAACGTCCTTTGTCGGCTTGTCGTTTGCGCCTGTTTCTACCGAGGCGATTTTGTCAACAACATCCATTCCGTCATAAACCTGCGCGAACACCGTATGACCTCTGTCAATAACATTGAACGTGCCGTCAAGCGACGGATTGCCGCCGTTTTCTTCATAAAGCTTCTTAACGTCGTCAGGAACAACGTCGGTATCAAGAGCGATATTATATTGCTGCTGCAGGCTCTGCATACAGAAATCCCACTGATTGTTGGCAATGTAGTTTGAAATGCTCTGATGCAGGCTTGCCCACGAATTTTCAAGATAATCCCAGCCGGTAAAGGTATCAGCGCCTGCCTGGTTTATAAAGAACTGGCTTGAATTGGTGTCGGGGCCGCTGTTTGCCATTGCGACGCTGCCCCTTATATTAAAGAGCTTATCGCTGAATTCGTCCTCGAATTTGTCGCCGTAAATACTCTCGCCGCCGGCTCCTGTGCCTGACGGGTCGCCGCCCTGAATCATAAAATCTTTAATTACCCTGTGAAATGTCACTCCGTCATAATAGCCTTTTTTTGCAAGCTCAACGAAATTTTTAACGGTCTTTGGAGCTGCTTCGGGGAACAGGCGCAGTGAAATATCGCCCATAGATGTATGAAGAATCGCAACCTCCTCGCCGTCGCTCGGCTTGTCAAGCTGATAGCCTGCCTCATGCTCGGTATCCTTATAAATATCTCTTTTAACATCAAAATCCTCCCATTTTACAAGGGCGGCGTTTGTCGCCTGTTCGGTTGCCGCCTGTGTGGCGCTTGAGGATGAATTTGAATCTGCCGAGCCGCAGCCGGCTGTGCCTGCAAGTATTAATGCCGCCATTCCCGCGGCAGCTATAGCTTTAAGTCTGTAATTTTTCAATTGGAACATCCTTTCTCATTTATGTGCGCTTATCCGCTCGGATAATTACTAAACTATTTTATATCATTTACATTAAAAGCGCAAGCTATGTTTGTTCATATTTTGGCTTTGACGTTTTCCGTAATTATAACTATTAAACGCCGCTAAAAGGACTGCCGACAGCTTTTGTCGATTGTTCCGGCGTTTAAGGAATTGCTGCGATTTAAAATTCCTTTCGGTAATATTTCCGCAGGGTTATTAATATAATTGCATAGAGTACATAACGGGAGGAAGAAAAATGACAGAATTTTATCCGGAGGGCAGATTGATTGAAACTGTCGGCAATATTTCTGGGTTAAAATCAAAAATGAGCATAAGCGAAGCTTGCGCCGAGGAGAGAATACTTGAAGCAAGAGCGATAATATGTGATTCCGAGCACAATCTTATAGTTGACCTCGGCTGTATGAAGGGAATAATACCGAGAGACGAGGGAGCGATAGGCATAAAAGAGGGAACGGTTAAGGATATAGCCGTTATATCACGGGTAAACAGACCTGTTTGCTTTATGGTCGAAAGGATTGAAACGGACGGCGCCGGAAATCCCTGCGCGATTTTGTCAAGAAGAAAGGCGCAGGAAAGGTGCGTAGAGGCTAAAATAAATATGCTTAAAAACGGGGACATAACATCAGGTAAGATAACTCATCTTGAAAGCTTCGGCGCTTTTGTCGACATTGGTTGCGGCGTTATCGCGCTAATGCCTATTGACAGCATATCCGTGTCAAGAATTGACCACCCGTCCGAGCGTTTCAGCGTCGGAATGGATATAAGGGCGGTTGTAAAGAGCATAGAAAACGGAAGAATAAGTCTTTCACATAAGGAGCTTTTAGGCACATGGGAGGAGAATGTGCGTGACTATAAGCCGGGTGAAACGGTTGCCGGAATAATACGCTCAATAGAGGATTACGGGGCGTTTGTCGAGCTTACTCCGAATCTTGCCGGGCTTGCCGAGCTTAAGGACGGTATAAGAGCAGGTCAGCAGGCGAGCGTTTATATAAAAAATATAATACCTGAGCGTATGAAAATAAAGCTTATTATAATAGATTCTTTCGACTATAAGATAAAGCCGGAAAAGCCAAGGTATTATTTTGAAGGCGAGCATATGGATTCGTTTTTGTATTCGCCTGAGGGCTGCAGCCGAAGAATAGAGAGCGTTTTCACCTGATAAATGAAAAACTCGGTAAAGGCTGCGCTTATTTTAATAAAAGCTTTTTAGCTGTACGCCTTATAAGGCTAAGCTGCCGACTGACATTTATTCACATTGACTTGCCGTGCGTAATATGATATACTGCAATAAACTCTTTGCGCTGTAAAGCATTTCTGTGAAATGAAAATTTCAGTACAAACTGAGCAGGCTGTGACGTGCGTCAATGAGCCGGGCCGAAAGGCAGCAGATAGAAATTTGCATCTGCGGGACAGTATTATTCCCGCAGATGTTTTTTTAAATTTTAAATCCGAGCAGCTGCCATGCGACCTGCCTCAGAGCCGCCTTCAAGAGCATTATGCGGCGCTTAGTATTATGGGGGTATAAGCAATATGAGCGATAAGGAAAGGCTTATTGGACTTACATCCGAGCAAGCAAGTCAAAGACTTATAAAATACGGGAATAACGAAATTACGCAGAAGAAAAAGCAAGGCTTTTTTGTTAAGCTGATAAAGACTGTATGCGAGCCTATGTTCCTGCTATTGATAGCCGCTGCAATAATATATTTTATTCTGGGAGAACCGAGCGACGGCGCCGTAATGCTCGTTTTTGTTGTTGCTGTCATTGCAATAGACGTGGTGCAGGAATGGAAAACAGATAAAACGATAAGCGCTTTAAAAAGTCTTTCGGCGCCGCAGGCGGTCGTTATTCGAGACGGAGCAGAAATAAAAATACCGAGCGCGGATATTGTCCCCGGAGATGTTATGCTTATCTGCGAGGGCGTGAAAATACCTGCCGACGGAAAAATAATTAAGTGCAGCGACCTTTATGTTGACGAATCCACTTTAACCGGCGAATCAGACGAGGTCGCAAAAATACCGTATTCAGACAAAAATTCATACAACGACTATTGGCGCTCCGATTTTTGCTATGCCGGAACCCTGTGCAAAAGGGGGAGCGCCGCAGTGCTTGTTACTTGTACGGGGGCGTACACCGAATACGGGAAAATCAGCCGAACGGTGGCTCAGGCGCCGGATATGCCTACTCCTCTGCAAAAGCAGACCAACAGGCTTGTTAAAATTTCGGCGGTAATAGCAGGAGCGCTCTTTCTTCTTGTCAACGCTGTCACATATTTTAATTTAAACGGTATCTCTTTTGGAGAAAAGGCTGTGCAGAGCGTTCTTTCCGGCATTACGCTTGCAATGGCAATGATACCGGAGGAGTTTCCGGTAATATTGACCGTTTTTCTTTCAATGGGTGCGTGGCGGCTCGCGCGGAAAAGGTCGCTTGTGCGCAGAATGCCGTCGGTTGAAACGCTCGGCAGTGTATCTGTGCTTTGTGTTGACAAAACCGGCACGATAACGATGAATGAAATGACGGTAAGCGAAGCAGCCGCCTTCAACTGCTCCGATGAGCTTATGCTTTCAACGGCAAAAATGGCGTGTGAGATAGACGCGTACGACCCTATGGAAAAGGCGATAATATCCTTTTGCCAAGGGCGAGGCGTCCCGGATTCAATTTCATCTTACGGTGAGATAATAAAGGAATACAGCTTTAACGAGCGCCTTAAAATGATGGGACACGTCTGGAGAAAGGGTGAAAATATCGTCATTGCCGCCAAGGGCTCATTTGAAAGTATATTGTCAATATGCGGTGTTGACGGAGAAACATACGAAAGGGCGAATAAAACAGCAGATAAGATGTCAAAAAGGGGGCTAAGGGTAATTGCCGTTGCAGGCGGTACTTTGAAATCCGAAAGCGATATACCGCCCTGCCTTGAATCCTGCAAGCTTGAATTTATGGGACTTATAGCGCTTGCGGATCCGCCGAGAAAATCTGTTGAGAAGGATATAAAAACCTGTAAAAACGCGGGAATAAGAGTAGTTATGATAACGGGGGATCATAAAACTACAGCAAGCAGCATTGCGCAAAAGGTCGGAATTTCGGACAGTGACAATGCGGTAACCGGCGATATGATAGATAAAATGAGCGATGAAACGCTCAGACGTGTTGTCGGAGAGGTAAACGTGTTTTCAAGAGTTACGCCTGAGCATAAGATGCGCATAGTAAAGGCGTTGAGAGACAGAGGAGAGGTCGTCGCGATGACAGGCGACGGTGTAAACGACGCGCCTGCGCTAAAGTATGCCGATATAGGCATAGCAATGGGGAAAAGAGGGAGCGAGGTTTCAAGAGAGGCTGCCGACCTGATTTTGCTCGACGATAACTTCTCGACGATTGTCGATACCGTAAGGGACGGGCGCAGGATATTTGACAACATAAGAAAGGCTGTCGGATATATATTCACAATTCATATACCGATAGCGCTTGCCTCACTTCTTGCGCCTATGCTCGGATTGTCCGGCGATATGCTAATGCTGCTGCCCTTGCACATTGTTCTGCTTGAGCTTCTCATAGACCCCACCTGCTCAATAGTTCTCGAACGCCAGCCTGCCGAGGACGATATAATGAGCCGGCCGCCAAGAAGCAGAAACGAGAGTATAATAAATTTTTGCGGCGTTATTAAGAGCGTTATACAGGGAATCGTGATTTTTGCTGCTTCGTTTGCGTCTTATATCACCGTTCTCAACATATCGTCAGACAGCAAATACGCAAGGGCGGTAGCTGTAACCGTGATAATGCTTTCAAATCTTTTTCTTGTTTTTGTAAACAGCAGCGAAATCGACAGCGCTGCGCATTCGCTTACGCATCTTGCGCGCGATAAAGTAATGTGGATAACCGCCGCGGCTACCGTGCTGCTTGTTGCGGCTGTTCTTTACACTCCGCTTTCTGCTTATTTAAAGCTTGCTCCTCTCGGCGCGTCGGAGCTTGCTGTTACCGTGCTTATTTCCTTTGCCGCGGTCGGCTGGTATGAAGCGGTGAAGCTTATAAAGAGAAGGCTTGCAAAAAAACGCGCAAAGGGTTAATTCTCTCCCGATTATAAAACGGTTAAGGGCTTATAATAAGACGTGCTTTTCATAAGCCGAAAAATATTTCACGCCGATAATCGGCAATTCGTGTCAAAACGCAAAAACAGGTGTTGTAAATATTATACAATTATTGTATAATATTCAAGTCGAAACAAATCCTGACGAGCCTATTTAACCGGGCTGCGTTGCTGCAGCTTCGCTGCAAGTGTAAACGGGGTGAGCATATGTCAAATGAAAATAAAAATGAAGTTAAATCACAGGAAAAAACAAACAATTCTCCGCAAAGGGTCGCTACTGGCGGCTACAGCGAAAGATATGGCGGCGGTTATGCGTCGGGAAGTTACGTTGCCCCTGAGATAAGGGACGCCGCAAGCAGTGTGTCTGACGAAATGAAAAAGCAGGCGGCTGAAATGGGAATTGAGCTTACGCAGCATAAGGGGTATTTGAATTTCGGAGCGGGAATACAAATACATATGCCTGATTATGTAGTAACCGTGCCAACGGCGTTTGAATGGAAAACTCAGCTCAATGACCGTGAAATAATAGCTTATTCAAGGGACTGCGCACAGGATATTTACTCCTCTCCGCTTGTTATTGAAATCAATCGGGCAAAGCTTATAAAGCCAATCGATGAGCGAGAGCTTGAACAAAGGCAGCGCGGCGCGGCTGAAATGCTCGGTGCGGAGATAACAAGGGTAAGCTATGACGGAAGATCAATATATGTTATTCAGGATAATTCCGATAGCGCAAAAACCGTTTGCAGGGTAGTTATGCTGATAACTGACGGGAATGAGGTTTTCAATATGAAGCTGATTTTCCTAAAGGGCATAGATAATGTTGACGAGATAACAAAGCGTATTTATTACAGCGTTCATTTTGAATGACTTGGAAGTGATTATGTGGAGTTAAATATATTAAATTTTATTCATCAAAATCTTTCGAACGACGTATTCAACTGTATTTTTATATTTTTCACAACAATAGTAGAGCACGGCGAGCTGTGGATATGCGCAGGCGCCGTATTGCTTTTTACAAAAAAATATCGTGCGGCAGGAATTTGCGTTTTGATTGCTCTGGCCTTATCCTTTTCTGTAAGCGAGCTGCTGCTCAAAAACCTTGTTTGCCGTCCAAGACCATTTTACGATAATCCCGATATAACGCTTATAATTCCGCCGCCAAGCGGCTATTCATTCCCGTCGAGCCACAGCGCGGTTTCGTTTGCAAGCGCTGTTGTAATTTTTTACTTCAACAAAAAATTAGGTGCGGCGGCAATCGCTACCGCTTCGCTTGTAGCCTTTTCAAGGCTGTATCTTTACGTCCATTATCCAAGCGATGTGCTGTTTGGTATCTGTATAGGAATACTATGCGGAGCTATAGTAATTGGCGTTTATAAATATTGTATCAAAGTGCATTATAGTGAAAAAAAGTCATTATAAACCTCCAGTTATTTACAATTTTTTACTTGTTGATTTATGTATAAATATTTGCCTTTTCTTTCTTTTTATTGTCATATTAAAGCGTATTCATTGTGAAAATTCCCCAAAAATTTTTTAATAAAAAATTTCTTTTATCCTAATTATTGTTTTTTTTTGAATTTTGTTGTAAAATTAATTCAAGAAAGATGTGGTATTTCTTATTTTTCTTAGTTATTCATAATTAAGGAGGATGACGATGGGAATTTCTGAAAACCTTAAAAAAGGGACTTCTGAA
The DNA here is from genome assembly GCA_947595635.1 of uncultured Clostridia bacterium. GTDB lineage: Bacteria > Bacillota > Clostridia > Oscillospirales > Acutalibacteraceae > UBA7067. The sequence goes on along the minus strand of CANQEU010000049.1, from coordinate 2,412 downwards.
ATGCTGATCCTTTTTCTTCTTGAAAAGGAGGATATGTACGGCTACCAGTTAGCACAGGAGCTCAGACAGCGCAGTGAAGGTTATTTTGTAATGCCTGAAGGTTCGCTTTATCCAACGCTGTATCGTCTTATAGAAAAGGGCGTTGTATCAGACAGGCAGGAAATTGTTGGCAAGAGACTTCGTAAGTACTACCATCTTGAAGATGAAGGCAAAGATTATCTTAAGACAATTGTTGAAGAGTACCGTTCTATCAATATTGGTATCCAGAAGGTGCTTGGTGAGGATTTGCTTAAGGATCTTAGTGTGTAATTATTTTAATGGCTAATGATGGTTAGTGGTCTTATTATGATTACCCAGAGCCCCCGGTTTTCCGGGGGCTTTCTCAATATATTATTTTATTTTTTGTGATTTTTATTTTAATTTTGTGACGACTATAAATATACCGCATATTTATTTTCGTCTTTATGCGGCGGTTAAAGCTTTCCCGCTTTATAAAGAAGCATTAAGGCTTTGCTATGATTTATGATATAAACCGACAAATCGAAAGGATGAATGAAAAATGGAGAGCTACACGCTTATAACAGGCGCGTCATCGGGAATAGGAAGGGAGTTTGCAAAGAGCTTTGCGGAAAAGGGACATAATATCATATTGGTCGCCCGTTCGGGGGACAGGCTTAAGGAAATGGCAAGGGATTATTCCGAAAAATACAATGTAAAAGCAGAGGTAATTATTCTTGACTTATCTCTTGAGCATATAGCCGACGTGTTATACGACGAGGTGAAAAAAAGGGGTCTTGCTGTTGACACGCTTGTAAATAACGCCGGCTTTGCGACTACGGGGCTGTTTCATAAAATCGACTGCGTAAGACAGCACGAGGAAATGCTTTTGAATGTTGTTACCATGACGGAGCTGACATATAAATTCATCGGCGATATGTGCAGCAACGGATGCGGAACGATAATAAACCTCGGCTCTTGCGTGTCGTTTACGCCGTTTCCGTATTCCGCCGTTTATTCGGCAACCAAGGCGTATATACTTTCCTTTTCCGAGAGCATAAGCTATGAGTACAGAGATAAGGGCATAAGGGTGATAGCGCTTTGTCCGTCGCCGACGCAGACACATTTTTTTGACAAATGCGGAAACGTGATCGACAATATGCGAACACCGGCAAACGTAGTCGGCACGGCGTTTAAGGCTCTTAAAAAGAGCAAAAGGGTAGCCTGCCCCGACGGCGCAGTTTCAAGACTTCAGTCGTTTTTACCTCGGTTTGTATCACGCAGGCTCACGCTTAATATCGCGGGGAAAATAAGCGAAAAGGCATGGGGAGAAAAATAAATTTCCTTTAAAGCGCGCAAAAAACGAATAAATAAAATTAGACTGCCCATAATCAAGTTAAATATTCTTGAAGGGGCGGCGTTTATGAAAAGATTATTTGCTTCAGGCTTTGTTTCAAAGACAATAATTACTCTGCTGTTGATAGGGCTTCTGTCAAGCTGCGTTCAGTTTTCGGCTCAGTGCAGCGAAATTTCATCTAAGGTGCTGCGGCTGCATATTCTTGCAAATTCCGACAGCAGCCGTGATCAGTCCTTAAAGCTTATGCTGCGTGATAAAATACTTGAAAATTCGGCTGAGCTGCTCGGCAGTCCGTCAAGCAAGGAGGAGGCTATATTCACAGCCTCCTGCAATCTGAAAAAAATCGAGAAATTCTGCAACGATACCCTTGCTTCGTTTGGCAGCGAGAATAAGGCAAGCTGCCGCATAGTCAGCAATATGTATTTTGACACAAGAACATATGACGATAATACAATGCCTGCCGGCTTTTATGACGCCTTAAGAATAACCATAGGCAGAGGTGAGGGCAAAAACTGGTGGTGCGTTCTTTTTCCGCCGATATGCTTAAGCTGTGCCGTGGAGCAAAAAAATGTTTTTGATAAGGATGACGAGGAGATACTTAACGACAGCGAGGATTATGAATACCGTTTCTTTATTTTGGAGGCGTTTGATTATATAAAGTCACTTTTTTAAATGACTGTAAGCCGCAATCTCAGCTTAATAAAACCGTAGCCCCTATGCAAAAGCACAGGGGCTTGTATGTTAAAATTTATAGTTTGCTTAAATTCCTTCTGCGAAGCTGTTTTAGAGGCATAAAAGCTATATTAAGAAAAATTCTTTGGATAAAAATTTAGTTTTATATTTCTATGACCGCAGCGTTACCGACTTGCGCCGGTAACGCTGCTACTTTATATTAGTTTGTTATGCAAGGGGCAAGCCCCTTGCAACCCCAAATCCTGCTCAAAGATTGCAAGTAAATAAAAGCACATATTTGAGCGCATAATTAATCTTCCTCCACAGGCAGAGAGCAAAGTGCAAACACTCCAAGTCAAGCAAAAGCTTGAAAATAAATATTACTT
>CANQEU010000048.1 GCA_947595635.1 uncultured Clostridia bacterium | reverse complement strand
TTACTGCGGTATGTGTTATTCATTTTTATGTTCGTCCTCCCAGTCGTCGTCTTCATATAGATTGTCGGCTCCCGGCATTATTATTTCTTTTAATTCATTGCCGACTATTACGCTTACCGCGACTATAGCAACCAACAACAGGATTTTTAATAAAGTATTTGCTTCCATTTCTGTCTCCTTTCTTTTACGCTTGTCCGCCTTATTCGGGGCTTTAGGTCTTACCCCAAAGCGCCGATTCAGGATGAGCGGCAATATATCTGCTCATGTTTTCGCCGATGTTTTTTAACATCTTCTGTTCTATCTGTCTGCTTATATCTTCCGGCAGATACCATGTTACCTTTTTATCTTCGTCTATCTCGTACCACAACTTATTTTCGCCATCAATTTTTATGTATGCTTTCAATGTAAGTTTTGGGTATCTTGCCATTATAAATCACCTCATTTCATTTTATTTATTTAGCTGCTTGGACTATGATTCGCCGGAATAAGTTGAACCTTCAACCGATCGCATTCTTCCCGCGCTTTAAACTTTTGTGAGTTAAACAGCTTTTGAATGTCCCATCCGTTTACGCCGGGAAGATTAACGATTGTTGCTTTTTCATATCCCTTTCCGTTAATTTCCAGTATGTCGTTATCAAAATCAATATGTAGCGAACGAATTTTCATTGGTCCCACCTCACTTTCCATTTAGTAACCAAATAAGCAAAAAGCCCAATATTCCGCCCCATGTTCCACCTAATATCGACATAAATACGCAACACATCGTATGCCAATATTTATGCAGCCTCTTTTCGGATTCCAATTCGCTCATTAATTCCAATTCATTCATTGGTCTCACCTCCTCCTTTTTTCTGTTAAGCTGAAAAGAACCATTCTTTTCAGCGTTTTTTTGTTTGTATGGTTTAGTTTTCTAAACTTTTCTCGTAAAAAAATATGTCGGGATATCTTCGTTTTTCAGTTTAAGAATTGTAACTGATTTAGCGATTTCGCTTTGAGTAAAATCGCTAATATGATTTAATTTTGCCGATAAGCTGTTGTTTGAACGACCAAGTAATGCCGCAAAATTAGAATCGGTTTTGCATACTTCTCTTATCCGCCCTCGGAGTTTACTATAATCAAATTTTTTAACGTCGGTCATATATTACACCTCCTTTGTTCAGATTTTCTAAACACAGTATAAAACAAAACTTGCTTCAAGTCAATAGTAAATTTCAATTTTTCTAAACTTTTTTTCAAAAAATGTTGATTTTTTCTAAACCGCCTTGTATAATACAAGTGTAAAATAATTGAGGTGGATAAAATGTCCGAATTTTTTCAAAGATTAAAAACGGCGATGAATTTAAGAAATATTTCACAAGCTGATCTATGTAGAATAACCAACATTCCAAAATCTGCTATGAGTCAATATCTATCCGGTAAATTTAAGCCCAAGCAAACACGAACGTATTTAATTGCAAAGGCTCTCGACGTAAATGAGGCATGGCTCATGGGTTTTGATGACGTTCCTATGGATCCTGTTTCAAAACCTACCGAAGAACACCAAGAATCAAAGCTAACAGATGATGATATCGAGCTGCAACAATATCTTGAGGAATTAAAAAACCGTGAAGAAATGCGAATGCTTTTCAGCTTAACAAAAAATGCAACAAAAGAAGACGTAATGCAAGCCGTAAAAATAATCGAAGCGCTAAAAAAGGATGATTGAAGTGGAAGACATATATATTCGCGGAATAAAGCTGCCCCCTACCGTGAGGGGAGTGGTAGTTGTTGACGAAAACGGCGATTATAATATATACATAAACAACCTGCTAAATTACGAAATGCAATTAAAAACAGCAGAACACGAAATAAAGCATATTAAATTAAATCATTTTTATAATTACGATCCTGTCATCTATAACGAAATTGAGGCAAGCATATGATATAAAGGGGTGTTAAATTTGTTTGAAGATAGACTGAAAGGATTAAGGCAGGAACGAAACTTAAATATGCGTCAGGTTGCGCGAGCATTAAATATGCCATACACTACATATGTCAGTTATGAAAAAAATGAACGCTCCGTCAACTCTGAAACGCTGGTTTTACTTGCAAATTTTTTCGATTGCTCTGTTGATTATCTTTTGGGGCGAACCAGTGAAGTTAAAACTGAAAAAGACAAAAAAATAATCGCCCCGATTGACACAGAGGACGATAACAAGCAAAAACTATTAAGCAACTACGATAATTTAAATGACAGCGGTCAGAGTAAACTATTGGACTATTCTGCTGACCTTGTTTCAAGCGGACGATATGTTAAAAATAATCAACTTTTCGGAGCTAAAGAGGCTTAACAACACATAGTAAAAGGGGCTGATTTTATGGGACTACTTGATAAAATAAAAAAACTCACTAAAGGCAATTCCCTTGCGTTTTTGCTAAAAAAGCGCGATGTCTTCAAAACATTAAAAAACGCCCTAGATTGAGCAACTTTCGCTTTTGTCTAAAATGTATATTTTTAAAATTTTATATTTACACAATTTCGACTTTTTTAACAATCATGTTAAAATTGTATTGATTTTCGCCTTTGGTTTGCATATAATATAATTGTAGCTAAAAGCTGCAACAAATTAAGAGTAAACCTCTGGCAGTAGACCTCCCACCATACGGGAAGTGTTGAGACCAGAGGTTTTTGCTTTATAGAAAGGATATTTTACTATGATTAAAACGGCTATTATGGTTGATGGAGGATTTTATATTAAGCGTGCATATTATATTTTTGGAGATAAATCCCCAAAAGAAAGAGTTTCTGAATTAATTACATATTGTATGCGTCATCTGCAAGATGATAAATTGGGGGAATATTACGAAAGGAAATCGCTATACAGAATATTCTATTATGATTGCCCTCCTTCAGAGAAAACGATCATGCACCCACTAACCAGAAAAAACATTAATCTGTCAAAAAGCACTCAATATAAATGGAAAAAGGAATTTTTTGAAGAGCTAAGCAAAAAGCGAAAGGTTGCTCTGAGAATGGGGGAATTACTGGAAAGTACTGCCGGTTATAATTTAAAGCCCGGTATTACCAAAAAATTATGTTGTGGAACTATGAAAATCGAAGACTTAAAAGAGTCGGATTTCACTTTAGATATTCAGCAAAAAGGCGTTGATATGAGAATAGGACTTGATATAGCGTCACTCGCACAAAAGCGTTTAGTAGATCAAATCGTTTTGATTGCAGGCGACAGCGACTTTGTACCCGCCGCAAAATTCGCGAGAAGAGAAGGTATAGATTTTATTCTTGATCCAATGTGGCAAACCATAAAGCCAAGCCTTAATGAACATATTGACGGTTTATGTTCACCCACTCAAAAACCTATTCCCGGTCAAAAAAGTAAAGATCCGCTTGCAAAAGATAAGGAGCACGAGCTATGAAATGTTTTGACTGCGGTGCCGAAATGCTTGCGAGCACAACGACGCACTTTGTCGATCTCAAGAAACGTATTGTTATTGTAAAAAACGTTCCCTGCTTTGAATGTGAGCAATGCGGCGAAAAATACTATACAGACGAGGTAGCGCAGAGATTAGACGAAATTGTTGAATCGCTCAGCAGATTTATGACTGAAATCGCTGTTGTTGACTACTCGGCAAACAGCGTAGCGTAATTAACAAAACCCGCCCTACCCTGTTTTATTAAATCAGGATAGGGCATATCATTAACAGGAGGTGCAAGTATGAACGACAACACGGATTTAAAAACCGCAGCCGCATATATTCGTGTTAGCACGGACAGTCAAACGGAGCTTTCGCCGGACAGTCAGATAAAGGTTGTCCGTCAATTTGCCAAGCAGCACGGTTACATAATCCCAAAAGAATTTATATTCCGCGACGACGGAATATCCGGCAGAACTGCGGAAAAGCGGCCGCAGTTTAATCAGATGATAGCAACCGCTAAGCAAACCCCCTCACCGTTCTCTGCGGTTCTGCTTTGGAAATTCTCACGATTCGCGAGAAATCAGGAGGAAAGTATATTTTATAAGTCAATGCTTCGCAAAAACGGCGTTGAGGTTATAAGTATATCCGAACCAATGGTTGACGGCGCGTTCGGAACGCTGATTGAGCGTATTATAGAGTGGTCGGATGAATATTACAGCATACGGCTGTCAGGCGAAGTCAAGCGCGGTATGACCGAAAAGGTCGAGCGCGGCGGAGCGGTATCAATTCCTTCGTTCGGCTATATTATTGAAGACAAAAAGTATATAGTCAACCCCGAAACCGCGCCAATCGTGCAAAAAATATTCAACGACTATTTAAACGGCATAGGGTCAAGAACGATCGCGATGCAGCTAAATGAAATGGGCATTAAAACAACACGCGGAGGCAAATGGGAAAACAGAACAGTTGATTATATATTGCAAAATCCCGTTTATATCGGTAAAATCCGCTGGAACCCAAAACGCCGCACGCGCAGAAATTACGACGACCCGGATATAATGATCGTAGACGGTCAGCATGAGGCTATCATAGACACCGAAACATTTAACCGAGTTCAAAATATAATCGCGCAGAACCGCAAGCGGCACATTGCATACGCGCATTACAACATTGCCGATGAATACATGCTGCACGGCTTAGTAAAATGTTCAAACTGCGGTGCCACACTCACCGCCGCCGTTCGCGGTAAATCTCTGCAATGCTCCAAATACACGCACGGAAAATGCAGTAAATCTCATTCGATTTTAATAAGCAGAATGAATGAAATGGTGATTACAGGCATAGAGCAGGCGTTTAGTACCGGAGTATTTAATTTAACTGTGCGTGACAAGAGCAGACCCGACAGCAATATTGATCTTAAATCTATGATAGACCGAGAAAACCTGAAGCTTCGCCGAATAAAAGAGGCATTTGAGGACGGCGTTTATACTCTCGAAGAATACAAGGAGAGCAAGGCGTTAATCGGCGCTCAAATAGAGCGGCTTGCTTCTTCTCTCTCGTCCTCTCTGTGCAACGAAAACGAAGAACGGCATAAATTAATTGAAAGAAATAAAAACGTCGTAGAGCAGCTCAGGAGCGATAAGCTGAGTGAAGCGGAAAAGCATGACATAATTTGCGGATTTATTGATAAAATCATATTTAACCGCGAGAGTTCGAATATCGAATTATTTTTTTATGCTTAAAACTATCTCCTTTTGGGGTATGCACCGCCGTACTGGCTGATAATGATTTTTGCGAGCTTTGGATTGGGTGTTTTTATATTGATAGGATACTGCAGCTTTTTCTCATAAGTCCACATCGCACTTTTCCTCCTTTGTCTCCCATGGCCATGGCCCGGCTATCCAAGCCCAGCGGTTGCCGTTTTCGTCTCTCGGCGTCAGAGGCCCGTACTTTTTCTCGTACTCCTGACGCAGAACAGAGCTTTTCATTTCGTATTCGTTTATTTTTTCAGCAATTTGACGGTTGTTCGGGTGAGTGTCGAGAAAAAGGTGCAGGTCAACAAGCGCAAAATCGTTGGTTGCGATTTTCCTAGTCAGTATTTCTCTTTCAGTCATAGCTTACCTCCCGAGTCCGCATTTGAACGGCTTGTCAAGAACAGGAAACATCGTTCCTATAACAAGGCCGTGATCTGCTGAATATAGTTTGTCGTTGTTTTGAAACGGTACATACGCCATTGTCGGCACAGGGTCAGCCGGCAGCGGTGATATTCCGTATTCAGGCATCTTCATTTTGTATATATCTTTTTCGTGCATATTTTTATCGGATGTGCTCTTTGCGAACATATCCTTGCCGTATAGGTCTTTCATAAACATATCTTTGTCCAATTTAATAACTCCCTTCACTTGCACCTTTAACTTATATTATTCATTTATCCGCGCCGCTGTTACATAAATCACCTTAACAGCTTATCGCGTTTTTATGCTCGATTAAGCGGGCGTTTAAGGTTATACCGCGCTTAAAAAACAAACAGCCTGCGGCTACTTAAAATGAAATCGTAACCGCAGGCTTTATGCTTTTACTTTATTTAATTCGAGTGCTAAGAGATAATATAATTATTTATATCTTACCGTTTTTCTTTTTCTGTTTTTTATGAATAAGAAGGACGAGGAGATTATAGCGATTAACGCAAGCGTGAATACAAAATAATTATCGCCGGTATTAACTACTCCTGCCGACTTACCCTGATTGCCTGTTACAGTTGAAGAAGCCGCGCTTCCGGCAGAGGAGCCTCCTGCGCTGCTGCCGACATTGCTGTTATTCACATCATTATTGCCGGTATTAGCGTTATCTCCGTTATTGCCGTTATTATCATTATCTGATTTATCCGGCGCAGGAGCGGCGGTTGTATCCTGTGTTTCGTCCTCTATCGGGTCGGTGTTTTGCACATTTCCTGTGTTATGCTCAGTGTTATCTTCTGTGTCGGAAGATGTATCAGGCAAAGTCTCTGTCGGATAAAGTTCAGGATCAGCAGTAGGCTGTGGCAATATTTCTTCTGTATCGGGTTGTGTTTCGGTGGGATCTGTATTTGGTACAGTCTCAGTAGGTTGCGTTTCGCCGGGGTCTGTTGTAGGGGGCATTTCTTTTTGAAAATCCGCCCAATATTGAAGTAATGTTTTCCCATCATAAATTGGGCGCATATTTAAATGACCGTCTCCAATAGCTTCGGTTTGATTTTTTATATATTCAGGAAGCTTACTGTCTAATTCTTCATATGATAAGTAATTATTAAGAAAAGAAGTAGTTATACCATTATCCGCTGCTTGGTAACCGTAAACAGGTTCAAATTCAAAGAGTAAATTTGGGAAATTTCTAAGATCCGGTAATTCAGTTAAGCAATTGTCTTCGACATTAAGAATTCCTAAAGAATCCTCCATTCCGATTACTTGAGAAATATCTGTAAGGCTATTTCTTCTTGCAATTAAAACTCGCGGTTTCATGCCCTCGATTCCTTCCAGACTTTTTAGATTATAATTATATTCAACAATAATTGTGCCAATATTTTTAAAAAAGCGATTCAAACCTCTTAATGATGAAATTTGATTATCTTCAGTACTTCTTATTCCCAAACCAATTTGTTCATCTGCCTCGCTCTGCTGTAAATAGCCGTCACCATTTGTATCACATCGTTCAAGCAAAACATTATATAAAGCAGTATCAGGGATTCCATTTTCATCATTTGTTATGATGTCGTCGGATGATACATCTCCTGCTGCATTTGCCGTGACAGGTACGACACCTACTAACAGAATGATTGCAAAGACAAGCACTATCGACATAAACCGTTTATTGCGTTCTATCAAGCCTTTCATTTTTTTACTCCTTTAAAAATATTTTGCCTTTTTTAAGAATAGTCTTTACAAATATCGTAAAAACTGTTATTATAGGCAATAATAATAATGAAATTAAATAAGCCCACATTTCGTGAAGTATTGTAATTCAGGAAAAAACAGGCGATAGTTTTACTTTATGTAGGCTATTGCCTTTTTTTGTTTATATTATCATTTTAGATTGACTGATTCAACACTTAATTTGAAATTATTTATAAATTTAAGAGGCTTAAAATGATAAGAGAGAACGAACGCCGCAAAGAAATATAATCCGCCTAATGCCTTCATATATTTATTGCAATATTAAAGCCGCTCTGAGCGTATGCTCCGAACGGCTTTTAATATTATACCACGTCGGTATTTAATATTATTTAAATTGTTTATCAATCGCTTTCTTTACATCGGCTCTGAACTTATCCATTGTATAGTTAAGATTCAGACCCTTCCAAAGATGCTCCGGGTCAACATGGCCGGAGGCAACCCCTGTAAGAGAGCCCTCGTAATGGCTTATGATGACACCCTTTTCAAGCGGATCAAGATCATATTTCACGCACAAATACGCAAACAGATTTACCGCTGAATCATAGGTTTTCTTTGCGACTGCTCTTGCCTTGTTATAATCAGAGCAAACAAAGTTTGCGCCGTTTGTATAGGTTATGCAGCTTGGCTCGCACATCTCAACTCCTATGTGAGTATCGTTACAAACGCGAGCCGAATGCCATGCGCGGTGATCCCACGGCAAGGTCTGATATACAGTGCCTGTATTTCCGTCAATAAAGCCGTGAACACACGCTCTGCTATAGCTTGGGCTGTTCCAGATATTTATAAACGGCAGAGCCGACTGCTGATTGACGCCTACACTGTGGAGCATAAGTCCCTTGACCTCAATTTTTTCATTTGCGGTGTAACAAGGATTCTTTGTTAAAATACTTTGCTTTATAGTTGTGCCGCTCAAGCCGTAATATAACGAAACTACCCTTAACGGAAGCTTTGCTGTTAAGCCGTTATACGTTTTTACCGTAATAGTCGCTTCTCCGACCTTAAGAGCCTTGATGCGAACCTTTCCGTCCTTGAGCATTGAAGCGGTGGCTACCTTTTTATCTGAGCTGCTTACCGTGAAGGTTTTATCATTTATTTCAGTATCAACGCTTGCCGTAACGGTAAAGGTTTCATTTACGTCGAGTATAAGCTTTGATTTGCTTATCTTAACCTTAGTCGGAGGCCCGATAACCGTAACCTTGCACGATGCGGTTTTTCCGTTGTAGCTTTTCGCAGTTATTGTAACTGTTCCCGTTGCAACTCCCGTTATCTCAGCCTTAGCGTTGCCCTTTGCCTTTACTGTTGCAACCTTCTTGTTGCCGCTTGTCCATGTCAGAGAATTTGCGTATGCCCCGCTGTTGGCAATCGCGGAAACGGTTATCTTCTCGCCTGCACCGATTTTCATTGTGCTGTTTGAAATGCTGATGCTCGTAGGCGCTTTTTTAACGGTAACTGTGCAGACATTGCTCAAGCCGTTGCAGGTTTTAAGCGTTATCTTCGCGCTTCCCACTGCCTTTGCGCTTACGGTTATTTCATTTCCGCTTACCTTTATATCCGCTACCTTTTTATTGCTTGTGCTTACTTGGTAAAATCTGTCGAAGCAGTCAGCGTCCTTTTTGAACGTAAGCTTTCCGCTCTCGCCTACTCCGTATGTCACGCTCGACGCGCTAAGCTTTGCCTGTGACGGCGCGGCTATTATAAATACGTTGCAGCTTGCCTTTACTCCGTTATGAGCGGTTGCCGTTACAACCGCGTTTCCTATCTTCTTCGCGCTAAGCTTTCCGTTTTTGTCTACGCTTACTACTCCCGTATCGCTGCTTATCCAGGTGAAGTTAGTCATTGTGCCTGACGGCAGCGTTGTTTTCATCTGGTATTTTTCTCCTACTCCGAGAGTAGCCTTTGTTCTGTTTAAGCTTACGCTTTCCGGTGCTTTCCTTACGGTTACCGTACAGCTTGCGCTCTTGCCGTTATAGGTCGTTGCGGTTATAACTGCCTTGCCCGGTACAAGCGGCATTATTTTTCCTGTTTTGTCAACCGATACTACGCCCGGATTACTGCTTGACCATGCTATCGCTCCTGTAGAACCGCTCGGAAGCTTTGCCGTAAGCTGATAGCTGTCGCCTACTCCCCTTGTCGCCTTTTCACGGCTTAATGTTATTTTGCTTGGAGCGTTCTTTACAGTAACAGTGCAGCTTGCCATCTTGCCGTTATGCGTCGTAACGGTTATTACCGCCTTGCCTGTCTTCTTCACGGTCACGTTTCCGTTTTTATCTACAGAAGCCGTGCTCTTGCTGCTCGACGTCCATTTGTATGTAGTCATCGTGTTTGCGGGAATTTGAGTTGTAAGCTTAAACTTCTCGCCTATTGCCCTTGTCGTCTTTTCACGGTTGAGCGTTACGCTTTCAGGCGCGTTTCTTACCGTTACAGTACAGCTTGCGCTTACTCCGTTATGGGACGTTGCGGTTATAACAGCCTTGCCCGGTGCAAGCGGCATTATTTTTCCTTTTTTATCGACCGAAACGACCTTATCATCGCTTGACGTCCATGTGTAATTTGTCATTGTGCCGGCCGGTATAGACGCGGTAAGCTGGTAGCTGTCGCCTACGCCCCTTGTCGCCTTTTCACGGCTGAGCGTTACGCTCTCCGGCGCTTTCCTTACGGTTACCGTACAGCTTGCGCTCTTGCCGTTTTGTGTTGTCGCGGTTATCACTGCCTTACCCGGTACAAGCGGCATTATTTTTCCTGTTTGGTCAACCGACACTACGCTCTCATTACTGCTTGACCATACGATAGCGCTTTGAGTGCCTGCCGGAAGCGTTGCCGTAAGCTGGTAGCTGTCGCCAACTCCCCTTGTCGCCTTTTCACGGCTGAGCTTAATATAATCCGGGGCTTTTAGCACGGACGACGATGCTTCACCAACGATGTAAACCTGCTTGTCCGCGCTGTCGGATACCGCCCCAACCGTCAACGACGAGCCTGCAAGCAGTCCTGCAAGGAGCAAACTTACGACAGAGCCGGCAAACCTGCCCATCCTTCCGTTCGTTTTTCTGTTCATTAGAATCAACCTGCCTTTGAAAATTTTATCGGCTCTGTTTATTATAGATGTATTCGGTTAAGAGCCGTTCTCAGTTTATTTTAATCAATTAAAATATAAAAGTCAACCCATTAAATACATATTCCACCAATCGAATATATATTTTGTTGATTTTTTTAAGATTGAAGGTGTTGATAATTAGAATTTTTCTTGACTTACATTACGTCGTATATGTAATCTATTTCAATTATTGTGCCGTTGTCAATGATGAAATCGAGATGCATATTGCCGGAAGCCAAGTATGAGTAGCTGTAGTCATCAGATATGCAGTCAGAGCCGTAAGCTTTTACAATGTCTGCTGTTTTCATACCAACCTTAACGCCCTTTTCGGTGCTTATTGAAGAGTCGGTTATATATATGTGCAGCACCCTTTCTCCCGACGACGAAGGATATGACTCTATTTCAAATCCGTTATAGCGATAAACATAGTCGTTTCCTACTCCAATACAGCTTGGCAGGGTAGCTACGTTATTTGCATTGCCTATCTTCTGCTTTACAGACGACATTGTATCATTCGGCTTTATATAAGAATTATTGTATTTAAATTCAATGTCCTCACCTGTGAATGTACCCATCTGAATATTTCTGCTGCTTGTGTTTTGCTGTTGTTGCTGCTGTTGTGGCTGTTGTTGAACCTGCTGCTGTTGCGGCTGCTCTATCTGCTGCTGGGGCTGTTCTATTTGCTGCTGCGGCTGTTCAATCTGCTGCTGCGGCTGCTCTATCTGCTGATTATCATTTGTGTTGCTTTCAGTCTTACTTGACGGGCTTGAGCTTTTGTCTGTCTTTGAAGAATTTGAACTTTCATTCTTCTTGTCAGACTTTTCGGTTGCCTTCTCGGTGTTCTTTTCTTTTTTCTCGGTTGCCTTTTCGGTGGCTTTTTTCGTTTCCTCTTCGCTCTTTGAAGAATCGGAACTGCTTAAATCAAGCTTGCCGCCGGTTACCTCCTCGGCGCTCGGAGCGCCGCAGCAGGACGCAAGGGTAAGCATTAACACAGAAACAAGAATTGAAGCGATTATTTTTTTCATTGTAATACCTCTTTCACTATTTTTTATCTATTAAAACCGACGCATGAATATCATCTGCGTCAAATTTTGACGAATCTATCAGCGCAGAAAATCCGTATTCGGATTTGTCATCAACGCCAAGCAGCTTTTTATCAGCTATTGGAAAAGCGTCATACAAAAGCTTTTCTCCGCCGCTTTCTATTTCTATATATATATCGTCGCATTCGCCTATTAAGCCGTTTAATATACCGCTGACATAAAATCCGTCCTGCCTGTTTTCGGTCTTGAGCGTCATATCCGCTTCACTGATTTTTTCAAGCTTGTCCGTTGTCCGCGCAGGCGGCGAATAAATCATAGGCGGCTCGTCGGTTATTGTGTCGATATTTCTCTGAGCCATTTCATACACAACATCGGTATAGCCCTCTTGCTGCAAATTAAGCAAGTTGAAATCCCTAAGCCTTGTCATATATGTGCTTGCGTAATTATCTATCAAAAACGGCAGCAGGGCTCGCGCAAAGGAATCGCGCGAGATATAAAGCGAGCCGTCGGCCGTGGAGTTTCTGGTTTGTATGAGCGCGTCCAGACTTTCGCTGTCGCCCATAAGATTTGCAAGAATATCCTCCTTCGGCATAGACGCGCGAGGCTTTATAAATGTAAAGTCGCTGTATTCAATATCAAAATAATACTGATTGCAGAGTATCGGCGACGACGGATAAAGCATTTTGCTCAAATCCCCACTCCAGTCGCAGCGAATCGAATACTCGGCTCCGTCATATGTCTTGTGCGGCTTTTCAAGAGCGTCCATAATTGCGTTGTAGCCGTATAACGCGCCAAGATTATTCCAGTGTGTGTCCGTCTTTAAATATAATTGCGCTTCATTATTCGAGAGAAGTGATTTTAAATCAACATAATTCACACTCAATTCATCAAGCCTGCGCTGTAAAATATCAAGGGTGCTCGTTTTGCCCCTTTTGTAGCCGAACGGCATGTTTTCATATTCAATTGTATTTTTATTCGGAACTGCCGCAAAAAGGAATTTTGCTCCGTAAGAATTGCAATATTTCTGCATTATATAAAGCGTTCTTGCAATATTATATATTTCACGCTCCGATTTTGTTTTTCCGATAAAATCGTCTATCGTTTCATCTGAATAAAGATAGCCGTTTTTGCCCGATATAACATTATTATGGCTATAGCCCAAAAGCTCGGACTTCAGGGTGTTGTCGGCTGTTATTAAATTAGACCTGAACGGTATTTTTTCGTTAAACCAACCCTCAAACTGTGTTCCGAAATCCTGATTTAGCTTGTTATCCTCGGATATTATCGAGGGAAAGGCTATATCGGCAGTATTGCCCAGATTTTCTTCGTTATTTACAAACGGCATTAATGCAAGCGGCGCACAGCAAATAATCAAAAACACGGCTATGAAAGCTATATAAAACCTTTTTCTCATCAACATCACTTCTAAAATCTGAAATAAATAAACGGGTTATATTCCGCGCTTGACAGCGATAGAACACAAAAAACAAAAAGCGCAAGCGCAACAACACACGAGCCTGCCTCGCACAGTTTGATATGTCCGGCGGCGGACAGACGGGCTTTTATTTTAGGCACAACGGGTGTTGAAAGCAGAGCGGCGAACACAGCCGTTATTATAACATAAGGCGAAATTTTGCCGAGTACATACGAGCTTTGGATAAACTCGCCCGAAAAGCCCGAAAACATCTGTTTTATATAAATCAACGCCTGTGAAATAGTGTCGGCTCTGAAGAAAACGAAGGTGAGCAGCACAACGAGCAGAGCGTATATATGCGACGCCGCTCTTGCGACTATTCCCTTGCCCTTCAGGAAGAAAACAAGTCCGTAATTTTCAAGCGTCAGGAACAGACCGTGTATCAATCCCCATAAAACAAACGTAAGGTTTGCTCCGTGCCATAGACCGGTCAGAAAGAAAACAATGAATTTATTTATATTCGTTCTTAGCTTTCCCTTTCTGTTTCCGCCAAGAGGAATATATACATACTCCTTAAACCACGTTGAAACGGATATGTTCCACCGTCTCCAAAAATCCTTCATTGAGGACGAAGAGTAAGGGTAATTAAAGTTTTCCTTAAAGTCGAAGCCGAACATCTTGCCAAGTCCTATAGCCATATCGCTGTAGCCGCTGAAATCAAAGAATATTTGAAACATATAGCATATCGCGGCAATCCAAAGCGACAGCGCCGACATATTATCTGTTTCAGACGAATAGGCAATATCAGCAATAGCGCCCATTGTGTTTGCTATGAGCAGCTTTTTGGAGAAGCCGAAAATAAACCTGCGTATGCCGTACACTGTTTTTTCAAGCGTGATGCTTCTGCATTTTATCTGCTTTGCAACGTCTGAAAATTTTATTATCGGTCCCGCGATAAGCTGCGGAAAGAATGATATGTAAAGAAAAATGTTAAATATATTCTTTTCTATCAGGGAATTGTCTTTGTATGCGTCTATAACATACGACATAGCCTGGAACGTAAAAAATGAAATGCCTATAGGAAGCTTTATTCCGAGAGCAAGCGACGGTGCGGCCGTTATTCCGCTGATCAGCGATAAAACAAAGTCAAGATATTTAAAAACAAAAAGAACGCCGACATTAAATACTACGGCAATAACAAGAATAAGGGTGCGGTATTTTTTATTTGACACTCCCAAGCCCAACAGATAGTTGACTATGATTGAAAAAATCATTATAACAACTGCCATCGGCTCGCCGTATGCGTAGAAAAACAGACTTGCAAATATCAATATCGCGTTTCTTAATACGTTGTTTTTGCATATAAGATACAGAATATAAACGACCGGCAAGAAAAGAAAGAGAAATACGGTTGAACTGAATACCATTTATTTTACCCACCTGAATTTTTTAAATCTCGGCAGAGAGCCTGTTAAGCAAGCTTAACAGGCTCACACCGCGGTTATACAGCCTTTGGATATTTTGTTCTGTCCCACCGGAAATAAGGAGCTATGGCGTTATCCGTTACAAGATAAAAGGTAGGAAGCCCGATAACAGGGGTCGGGTCGATATGCCTCCAGCCGTAGCTCATTCTTATCATACACCAGTTGTGAGGCCCGCCGCCAGTATAATCGTCTATACCGTCGGAAACCCAAACTACATCGTATCCTGCCCTGTCAAGAATATAATAGAGAAGCGCCGCGCGCTGATAACATGCTCCGCGCTTATATCTGAGCATATACACGCACATATCCTCAAGCGTACCCTTATTCATATTTGTATATCCCGTTGAAAGGACATAATTATATATCGTATTAATTGATGTGCCGTTTATAAAAAGGTAATCGTCAACTACAGCCGGAAGCGTTGCCGTTGTTATAGATGAGTAATTTGTTACATTCTGCAACGCCTTGTTGTATATCCAGCCTGTTTTGCCGTTATATTCAATCTCATACCACCTGCCGCTTGAGCTGAGTATGCCGACCTTCGCGCCCTTTGGAACCGTAGTTACTGTAGCGTCCGCCCATGACGCGCCCTTTTTCATTGTCGAAGAAGCAATAGTATTTTTATATTCAAGAACATTTACAACATTAATTTTTACACTTGCGCTCTTGCCGTTAAAGGTCTTTACCGTAACGGTTGTAGTACCGAGCTTCTTCGCCGTTACAACAGCCTTGCCGTTTGACGAAGCCTTTACGGAAGCAACGGACGTGTTGCTGCTGCTCCATGAATACAAAGAGGAGTATGCTCCGCTGTCAATTCCGGCTGTTAATGTATATGTTTTATTTATTCTTACGTTTATTGCAGAGTCGCCGAGGCTTACCTTTGTCGGCGCTTTTTTAACGGTGACGTTGCAGACAGCGCTCAAGCCGTTGCAGGTTTTAAGCGTTATCTTTGCGCTTCCAACTGCCTTTGCGCTTACGGTTATTTCATTTCCGCTTACCTTTATATCCGCTACCTTTTTATTGCTTGTGCTTACTTGGTAAAATCTGTCGAAGCAGTCAGCGTCCTTTTTGAACGTAAGCTTTCCGCTCTCGCCTACTCCGTATGTCACGCTCGACGCGCTAAGCTTTGCCTGTGACGGCGCGGCTATTATAAATACGTTGCAGCTTGCCTTTACTCCGTTATGAGCGGTTGCCGTTACAACCGCG
>CANQEU010000047.1 GCA_947595635.1 uncultured Clostridia bacterium | reverse complement strand
CCATAGCTCAGTCGGTAGAGCGCATGACTGTTAATCATGATGTCACTGGTTCGAGCCCAGTTGGGGGAGCCAAAAAACAAACCGCATAAATAGGCTGAAAACAGCTTGTTTATGCGGTTTGTTTTTTTTTCGGTTTCATATTCGCATTTGTCAAATCGAACGTGAGTGAAGCACGTTTAAGGGCGCTTGCTACAGATTAAAAGTATTAATCTTTATTCGATACATATATCAATTTTCCGCACGCGTCTGTTTTCCTGCATTAACAAAACTGATATTTTTCGAGATTTTTGCAATCCTGTCATCATTTTTAGTTAGTCGCTTGTTTCGAATGATGAAAAATTATGTATTATAATATTACAGTACAGGAGGAATTCATTATGGAAAACACGACCCACATAATTTCAAAAGAGAATCTTGATAAATTTAAAGTATGGCTAATTCGAGAGGAACGGGAAGCCGGAACAATACAAAAGTATATACGCGATCTGACGGCATTTTCAATATGGCTTAACGGCAGAGAGCTTATTAAGGAGGCCCTATCAGACTGGAAGGAGCATTTGCTTGAAAAGGGATATAAACCAGTTACCGTCAACTCAATGCTGGCTGCTATAAATACATATTGTCGTTTTGCAGGTCTTGGTATCAAGGCAAAATTTTTGCGTATCCAACGCAAGCTTTTTCAGGAGCAAAGCAGAAATCTGAAAAAGGAGGAATACGAGCGGCTGATTGCCGCCGCGGAAAACTCCGGAAAGAAACGGCTTTCACTGCTTTTTGAAACAATCGGTGCAACGGGTATCCGTGTATCCGAGGTGAAATACATCACCGTGGAGGCGCTGCGCAACGGAAAAGCGGAAATCTCACTCAAAGGGAAGATCCGCACGATTCTTTTGCCGGGAAAGCTGTGCCGCAAGCTGCTGAAGTACGCCAAAAAACAAAAAATCGCTTCCGGTGAAATTTTTATCACCAAAAGCGGTAAAGGAATGTCGAGAAAACAGATATGGGCGGAGATGAAAGCCATCTGCAAAAAGGCAAGAGTGGAAGCCTCAAAAGTATTCCCACATAATCTTCGACACCTGTTTGCGCGAATTTATTACAAGGTGACGCGAGACGTCGCAAAGCTTGCCGATTTACTCGGTCACAGCTCAATCGAAACCACACGCATATACCTGCTCTCAACAGGGGAGGAACACGCAAGACAGCTTGAAAGATTGGGGCTTATACAATAGATGAAATTTTTATTTTGTCTATCATTTATATAAAATAACCCACCATTTAACTTGCCGCTTTAAATGATAGCATATATTTTGGCAAAATACAAGCCCTATCACAGAAATTTCAATTTACATAGACGTGACAAATCAAGACCGTAGCATTTCTTTTTCAATACGGTCTGCATTGCCGTGCTATACTAACGGGATTTTTCAGGTTTTTAACCGAATTTATATGCTCTAAATCAACTTTCCGCCGCTTTGTACGGAACAAAATAAAAATTTTGTTGCTATTAATTTTTGCAGAATGACCGCCAAATAAAATTTAAGGAGAGTTGACCATGAAAAAAACATTAAACGTACTGCTTGTGCTTGTTATGCTCATCTGTATGTTGACGGCGACATCGGTTGCGGCGAGCGCCGCAGAAACGGATTCGCAGAACGGCATCGAAGCCACACTTGTTACAGACAAGGATACCTATTCCTCGGGCGAGGATATTAATGTTACAGTTAATGTAAAAAACACCAATACATACGATGTGAGCGGTGTTAGCATTACTATGAAATTGCCGGATGGACTTACACTGAAATCCGGTGAATTGTCAATTTCCGATATTGATATTGCGGCAGGCGAAACATATTCAGATGATATTGTTGCGATAAAGGAAGAAGCAACGATTCCTGAGGAAACAACAGGTGCAACGGAAGAGCCGACCGAAGAGCCGACTGAAGAACCTACCGAAGAGCCGACAGCGGCGCCTACTCAGGCTCCGACAGTCGCTCCGACAGAAAAAACCACCGACAAGCTTGTAATAGCGGCTCCTGTGTCCGACGGCAAGAGCGGAGGCGGCGCTAACGCCCCAAAGACAGGCGACAGCACGAATGTTTTACTGTGGGTCGGAATTTTGACCGTATCGGCGGCAGGTATATTTTTAGCTGTTAAATTCAGAAAGAGAGCGGCAAAGTTCCTTAGCCTTTTCCTGTGCGTTGCTCTGCTTTGCGCTATAGTTCCGTTTGGAGCGTTGGCGGCGGACGGCGACAGCCTTACAGATGAGTCTGCCGACCAATTCAGTATTGCGCTTGATAAAATCGTTAATGTTGATGGAGATGATTATTGCATAAACGCAGATGTTAATTATCTCAACAGTGGAATTGCAGGTAAAATTTGCAAGGCTTCCGACAGGGAAACCTCGATTCCGAATGCAACTATAGATATATATAAAGACGGCGTTTTGTTTACAAGCCTCACAGATGACGAAACAGGCAACTATGCAGCCGCCATTCCTGCCGGAGAATATTTTGTTGAGATAACTGCGGAGGGATACCTTGATTTTCAATCCTACGCAACGGTTGTCAATGGCAGAGTCACCTTTATGGAAACATTCCTTTTGATTGAAGTATCCGACGCAGAGAGCGGCGTTGCCTCCGGCACGGTTGTAGATCAGCTTACGGGTAAAGGCTGCGAGGGCGTTACACTGACCATTCACAAAAACTGGAACAACACAGATGAATCCGCCGAAATTATAGGCACGACTACAACTGATGAAAACGGCAGCTATACGATAGAGCTTCCGCTCGGAAATTACACGGTAGTTGCTTCAAAGGAAGAATATCTGACGTCCTCGTTTAATATCGTTGTTCAGCCGGGCACGACAGACAATCAAAACGGCGTAATTTCTCCTATCGTATCAGGCGAACAGTATCTTATAACTTTAACATGGGGTGAAAATCCTGAGGATGTTGACTCGCATTTAGTAGGTGTTCTTTCAAACGGTGAGCGCTTCCATGTATATTGGGACGACAGATCGGCGTATGATGACAACGGCGAAGAAATCTGCAATCTCGATTACGATGATACGGTAAGCTACGGCCCGGAGCATATCACCTTAACAGCCTCAGGCTCTGAACCGTATTATTACTATGTTGAAAAATTTGAAGGAGAAGGAACGCTCGCAAGCTCCCGTGCTAAGGTAACCGTGCATAAGGGCAACGTATTAATAGCCGAATACAATGTTCCGACCAACAAGGGCGGCGACGACTGTTGGAACGTATTTGCAATAAAGAACGGCGAAATCATAAACAAAAACACAATTACAGCGGAGGCGGACACAAGCTACGCCGACTAAACCTTTAATTAGCATAGCTATATTAATGATTTTATAAAAAACATATTTATAATAATAAAAGAATAATTATTTGAAGTATTCTACAACCTCTCTTGCGTTGTCCAAAAATCGCCTCGGCTTTGTACGACGGCGATTTTTGGATACGCTTGTATAATTTGAAATTCAATGCCATAAACCGAGTTACAGGAGAAAAAATATGTTAAAATTCAAAATGAAAAAAGCAATCTTAGCGGCAATCACAGCGGCAATACTCTGCGTGACCTCCGTCGCCGCAACAGGCTGTCAAAACAGCAACAGTAACAGCAGCGGTTCCGACAACGCCGGGGCGGGCGACGCTTCAAATCAACAGGAGAGCAACAGCTCGGATGCGTTGGCTCCGCCTGCGGATTTTGTAAACGATTCGCCGCTTGAGTGCCACGAGGACGATATAAAAGACGCGATAAATTATTTTAACAAGCACGCATACACCTCGGAGCTTTCGTTTAACGAGGCTCAGCCGAATAAGCAAAGTTACTGGGTATATAAGGAGCTTGACGAGCTTCGGAAAATCACTCTCGAGGACAATATGAAAATCGACGGCGACTTTACCGTTACCCTCGGCGACGACATGAGCAAGATAGAGAGCACCGATTATTTATTCAATAATCAAGATAAGGATAAGGTTGAAACGTGGTTAAATAGAACCACGCCCGTCAATAACACCTGGCTTTTTAACGCTGTTGACGATGAGGGAAAAGATATATTTTATGTTGAGGTGCAAAATAATTCGGACAGCGAAATAGCCGCCGACAAATGCAAAATTATAAATATGACCGGCGCACAGCAGTGCGAATATATGGGACTGCGAACCGGCGACTCGTTCCGAAAGGTGCTTGAAACCTTTGGAAGCCCCAACAGGGAGCTGTTTGTTTCAGCGACATTAATGAACACCTACGAATACCGTATGACCTATGTGGATGTGGAGAACGAGATTACGCTCATCGTGCGTGTGGATCTGAATTATAAGGCCTCGGACATGGAAAAAAGCACAGCCACCGTAGGCAGCATCACCGTCGTCGAAGGAATTGACACAAAGAGCGCGCATTGATCAAATATCACGGTCAATAACAAAAGCGCTTTGCGGCGCGGCAGTAAATTCACGCCCAATCGAAACCAAAATAAATGACAGGAGAAGTAATATGTTAAAATTCAAAATTAAAAAAGCAATTTTAGCGTCAGTCACAGCAGCGGTGCTTTGCGTGAGTTCCGTCGCAGTAACAGGCTGTCAGGGCGGCGATAGCGGCAACAGCGGCAACAGCAACAACAACGGCTCCGACAACGGCGGCGCGCCCGCATCCTCGCAGGTCGCCGACATACCCGAAACGTCAGCCGATCAATTCAGTTATAATATTATGGAAAACGGCGAAGTTCATACCGTCATGTATAACGGCAACGACTCTAAGGTGCGCGTACCCGAAAAAATAGAGGGCAAGCCTGTTACGGAAATCGGCGGTTATACCTTTATTGGGAAAGAAAATCTAACCGACTTAATTATCCCCGACAGCGTTACGAAAATTGGCTGTGAGGCATTTCGAGCGTGTGAAAAACTAACTAACATTACCATACCGGACACGGTTACAAATATTGATACGAACTCCTTCTATGAGTGCTTAAGCCTGACAAGCGTGACGCTCCCGAGCAAGCTCACTGAGATTAGCGAATGTCTCTTTTTATGCTGTAAGGGCTTAAAGGGTATAACAATACCCGAGGGCGTTACGTCTATCGGAAATCGCGCTTTCGATTCCTGCGAAAGCCTGGAGAGCGCAACTATTCCAAACAGCGTTACAAGTATAGGCGAAGATGCATTCTCCAACTGCCCCGCCTTAAAGGAAGTAACTATCCCCGACAGTGTAACGGAAATCGGCGAGGGCACCTTTTGGCGTTGCACGAGCTTGAAAAATGTGACTATCTCTAACAGCGTTACTGAAATTGGCGATTACGCCTTTGAAGAATGCACGAGCTTGGAGAGCTTGACTATTCCCGACAGCGTTAAAAGCATAGGCGAAAAGGTATTTTCTGAATGCACGAGCTTAAAAAGCGTTACTATACCCGACAGCGTCACGAGCATAGGCGAGGGAGTCTTTGAAAAATGTAACGGTGTAGAAATTCACGGCAAAGCAGGCTCAGCCGCGGAAACATACGCAAAGGACAACAATATTAAATTCGTCGCGGAATAAAGAGAAATTTCAAACGGCTGTGCCTTTAGTCCACAGGGTTGGGGCACAGCCGTAAATTCGCGGCTAATTGAAACAAAAATAAACGACAGGAGAAATAATATGTTAAAATTCAAAATTAAAAAAGCAGCTTTAGCGGCAGTCACAGCGGCGGTGCTTTGCGTGACTTCCGCCGCCTTGACAGGCTGTCAGAGCGGCGATAACGGCAATAACGGCAACGGCTCCGACAACGGCGGCGCGCCCGCGTCCTCCGACGTTACCGATATATCGGAAACGGCAGTCGGAAATTTTGAATATGAGATCGACGGAAAAACTCAAATTACCATCACAAAATACAAGGGCGATGACGCGGAGGTGCGCATACCCGAAAAAATAGAAAATATGCCGGTTACGGAAATTGACGATAGCGCCTTTGCAGGCTGCACAGGCTTGATACAGGTAATTATCCCCGACAGCGTTACATATATAGGCTATGAAGCGTTTGACGGCTGCACATCCTTAGCCGACGCCGCCATACCCGACAAGGTCACATATATTGGCGGCTATGCTTTTGCCGACTGCACAAGCTTGACAAGCGCGACTATTCCGAACGGCGTAACGGATATAGAGGAGGGCGTTTTTAAAGGCTGCACGGGATTAACAAGCGTAACCATATCTGAGGGCGTTGCATCTATCGGCGATTATGTTTTCGATAATTGCACGAGCTTGGAGAGCGTGACTATTCCAAACAGCGTTACGAGCATAGGCGGCGATGTATTTAACGACTGCACAAGTCTGAAAAATGTGACTATCCCCGACAGCGTAACGAAAATTGGCGATTTCACCTTTAATAATTGCGCGAGCCTGGAGAGCGTAACTATTCCAAACGGCATTACGAGCTTAGGCTACGCTTTATTCTCCGACTGCGTCGCCTTGAAGGATGTGACTATCCCCGACAGCGTTACGGAAATCGGCGATCTCGCTTTTGACAACTGCACAGGCTTGACTGACATTACTATCCCTGACAGCGTCACGACCTTGGGCGTTAAGATTTTTGAGGGCTGCACAGATTTAACAATTCACGGCAAAGCAGGCTCAGCTGCGGAAACATATGCAAAGGATAACGGCATTAAGTTTGCCGCAAATTGAAATCACTGATTAAAAAAGTCCGCCGGAAGGCGGACTTTTTGATATGCGCAAGCTTTTATGTTATGCCGATTAAAATAGGCGGTCTTACAGAACCGAGGAGCTTTGTTTTTTGAGAGCTGCTCTTAACGATAAAGCGGCTTTAAATAAAAAATCCTTGAACGAGTATTTGATAAAAAAGGAAAGTCCGAGGTTGGTGAAAAAATTTTTTTTAAATTCCAATAAGGCCTTGCTTGTGACGCCGCGTTATGATATATAATATACTCCAGAGGTGAATTGCTATGGATAAATACCGTGCTATCCCGGATGGATACATGACGGTTGGTGAGCTTGCAAAACAAATGGGAACCACAGTTCGCACTCTTCAATACTACGACAGAGAAAATCTGTTAAAGCCATCCGCAGAAAGTGAGGGCGGCCGCAGACTTTATACCGATAAGGATATGATCAAGCTGGATCAAATCCTATGCTTAAAGTCTTTAGGTTTTTCGTTGAAGGAGATCAAGGAGCATTTAATTCCATTGGATACGCCTATTGACGTGGCAAACGCACTGGCAACTCAGGCTGCCGGCATAGAAAAACAAATACAATTTCTTTCCGATACATTATCCGACATTCGGGCGCTGAGAGAAGAGGTATTGCAAATGCAGACGGTAGATTTCAAAAAATATGCCGCCATTATCCACAATCTTCAAATGAAAAATGGGCAGTATCATATGATAAAGTATCTTGATGATACTATGTTGGAACACTGCAGATCTGCTTTTGATAAAGAAAGTGCCGTCCGGATTATTGAAACATACAATCAATTGCGCCAAAAGGCCATAGAATATCAATCTTCCGGCGTGGCGCCGGATAGCGAAGAGGGTTATCGGTTTGCAGAAGAATTTTGGCATATGATTGAAAAATTTACCGGCGGAGATATGTCGCTGCTTCCAAAACTGATTGAGGTCGGAATGCTTGCCAAAAACGACCAAACAAAAGAATTAAAATCGGGCGACGGTCAAAATGAAGCAGTCGCAGACCGTTTCATTGGTTTGTCGCTTGATTCATACTTCGGGAAGCTCGGGATTGATCCTTTCGGTATGAAATCAAATTCAATACAAGGAGATTAAATATGAAAAATATAATTCAAATTGATCATTTGAGCAAAAGCTTCGGTGATGTAAAAGCGGTACAGGATTTGAGCTTTCATGTTAATGAAGGCGAGCTTTTTGCCTTTCTCGGAGTAAACGGCGCAGGCAAATCCACTACCATCAATATCCTGTGCGGTCAGCTGACAAAGGATAGCGGCGATATTATGATTGACGGCTACAGCTTGGATAAAGATTTAGATTCTATAAAGAGCAAGCTCGGCGTCGTTTTTCAAAATTCCGTATTGGATTCGGCGCTTACCGTTTACGATAACCTGGAGAGCCGTGCCGCCTTGTATGGCATTGTGGGGAAAGCATTTCAGGATAGACTTTCTGTGCTTTCCAAAATGCTCGAATTTGGGGATATATTAAAAAGACAGGTCGGCAAGCTGTCGGGCGGACAACGCAGAAGAATTGACGTCGCACGGGCTTTATTTCACAAGCCGAAAATACTTGTTCTCGACGAGCCCACAACCGGTCTCGATCCGCAGACAAGGAAAACACTGTGGAGGGTGATATACGATCTTCGCAAAAACGAAAATATGACGGTATTCCTTACAACGCACTATATGGAAGAAGCGTCTGAGGCGGATTATGTTGTCATTCTTGATAACGGAAAAATATCTGCCGAAGGAACGCCGCTTGAACTTAAAAACGCCTATACGGGTGACTACATTACAATCTACGGAGCAGCCGAAAATGAGATCAGGACTCTCGGTACGGAGTACGAGGCGATCAAGGACGCTTACCGACTGTTCGTTCCGAATACAGGAGCAGCGACACAGCTTATTCTAAAATATCCTGATGTATTCCGCGATTATGAAATAACAAAGGGTAAAATGGACGATGTTTTTCTCGCTGTTACGGGGAAAAAGCTGTTGGGAGGTATTGAGAAATGAGTACGGTTTTTGCACTTATAAAAAGAAATATAAAGCTGTTTTTCAAAGACAAGGGAATGTTTTTTACCTCATTGATAACGCCGGCTATTTTGCTTGTTCTTTATGTAACCTTTCTCGGTAAGGTGTACCGTGAAAGCTTTACTTCCGGTTTGCCGAAATCACTTTCCCTTTCGGATAATATGATAAACGGACTTGTGGGCGGGCAGCTGATTTCGTCCATTCTCGCGGTATCCTGCGTGACGGTTGCTTTCTGCGCAAACTTTTTGGTCGTACAGGATAAGGTGAACGGCACAGTTAAGGATCTTAGGATCTCTCCTGTCAGGTCATCGTCGCTTTCCATAAGCTACTATATCGCGTCATTGATCTCCACACTTATGATTTGCTTTGTGGCAATAGGCATCTGCCTTGCGTATCTGTCTTTTGTGGGTTGGTATATGTCGGCGACCGACGTTATTCTTCTGTTCCTTGATGTCTTATTGCTTGCATTGTTCGGTACGGCTCTTTCTTCCATAATCAATATATATTTATCAACGCAAGGACAGATTTCCGCAGTGGGCACAATTATCAGCGCAGGATATGGCTTTATATGCGGTGCGTATATGCCGATTTCGTCTTTTGGGGACGGCCTTCAGAAGGCTCTCTCCTTCCTGCCGGGTACATATGGAACCTCGCTTGTCCGTAATCACGCTATGCAAGGCGCTCTTGAAGAGATGAACAGACAAGGCGTTCCGATGAAAGTAATCGAAGGAATTAAGGATTCTTTAGATTGTAACCTCTACTTTTTCGGACATCACGTTGAAATTTCGTCAATGTATATGATCCTCGGTATTACCGTTGTTATTCTAATTGGCATTTACATTCTCATAAATTTTATGCGAAAAAGGAATCCGTGAATAAAAGCATAGAAAATAATTTCGGTATCAGCGATACAACAGTCGGCAAATTAGAGTGCGGAAACAGCCGGACGGAGATTTCCCGATGCCGCTTAAACGAAAAAATCGCAGGGCTTCAGCGGTGGCTATAATCCACGCTGAAGCCCTTATGCGTAAAGCCTTGACGAAATTAATTATAAATCGCTCATAATAAGCGATATAAAATACTTGATTTAGCTATTATCGGCACTCATATCGTTATCAGTAACACTTTCTAAAAAAATCTTTTTAGTGAATCCTCCGCTGCGCTCTAATTTTGAATGCCTGATTTTTTCTAATTCATTATAAGAAATACCTCTGGCATTCAGTATTGCAAGAATTACTTCGGTTAAGTCGGCTAATTCTTCAATATCGTTACTTTCTATGTACTCATTACATTCTTCTTTTAATTTTTGGTCAAGCATCTTTAAATATAATTCGTCAGATAATATTTTTGTGCTGCAAACCTGATTATTGTTACTGATGATTTGAGGTATTTTATCTCTTACCAATTTATTATATATTCTTTTCATATTAGCGCCCTCTTACGATAAAATGTAAATTAAAAGTCATATTATAAATTTATTCTAATGTGAATTTATAGTTGTGTCAATCGCTCAATAGAAAAACAGCAGTAGTAGAATGCTGCGAGAAATAAAGCGCGAAAAATCTTTTCCCTATGATTGCTGTAGGCAAAGGAGCTGTCATCTTTAAATCCATTAAATGAATTACTTAGTGTCAGTAAGCAACAAAACTTAAATTGTGCTTTTATATAATTTCTTTGTATGCTGACAAATCAACATTTAAATCATCTATATTCGATGAAGCTTTTTGATTTTTAACATCGTTGCAGTCAATTAAAATGAAGTTATTATTTACATCCGATTTTATAATTATGCTATCTTCGTTGCTATAACACTTATTAAATCTGCCTGAAAAATAAAGCTTAGAATTACCCGTTAAATCAACAGAATTAAAATTTAGTAATTTATATATTTCTTTTTTCTCGGTTTCTTTATACGGTACGCTGGCAAAAAAACAATTATTTAGTTTAACCATATATCCATCTCTATTACTGTCAAATCTATCGCCGATATTATAATCCGCAAAATTTCTACTGCTAAGTGAATTTTGGCACCCGGTTAATGAGGCAAAAAAGATAATCAATACAATAGCTATGAAACAATAACTTTTAAATTTCATAAGATAGACACCTCATATATTATTAATGTTATCGCTGTCGTAGTAGAAGAGCCTGCCACAGCCCGCAGTGTAATTAAAGATTTAAAAAAAGTCGGGTTGATGGAAACCAAGCAAAGATGTCGGGAATAAGGTGGTAAAAGCATATTACTTATTGTTTTATCCAATAATATAACATGTATTTGTAAAAATTTTGCCTTTGTCCAATTTGTCGAAAAATTCTTCTTTAGAAAGTTTTCCTAATATAGTTTCATAATCATTACATTGACCTCTGCAGAGAAATAATAATGTATTAATCGGAGATTTTTCCAACAATTTATTAATTATTGTTTTAAAATCCTTATCATACTCCGGCTTTAGTGAAATAGAATCAGTATCATTTACTTTATAGCCATCAAATAGAGAATATTGCATATCACTATTGTTATCATTACCGAAATCAAATAATTCATCACAACATTCAAACTCGCCCAAACCATCTTTAGTATAAATCTTATATAGAATGCCTCTAACATTATTAATGTATGGCCAAATATCAAAATAATATTTATGCTTTTTATTTGGTATTTGATTGAGTTGGGTAACAACTATATTTTCAAAACTTAATTTAATAGTTTTTTTCTGTTCGGAGGATAAAATTAATAAATCGTACACTATAATTCTCCCTACGATAAGCGTATAGTTTGCATTAATTGTTAGTTTAGTCTGCACTTAGGCTTTCGCAAAATTTTAAAAAATTCTCTGCTTGTCCATCAGGGTTTGCGGCAAGTGTAAAGTTTTCCACATACCATGAATATTCATAATCATGGATAATGATCGGTATTCGTTTAATTATATTCTTTGATCGACCTGTTTTCCTGATTTCCTTTATCGCTAAAGTCAATTCTTCGTAAAGCTCCCAATAGCCATTGGGGCCTCTTCCTATATAATTCATTTCTTCATCGTACATCGATTCGGGATTTTCATACCCCACATTCTGAATATTATTTTGAATATACCAGTCATACAAAATACGGGCACCGTCTATATTCTCCTCATAGTCTATAATTGCATATTCATCGCAAATATCCCAAAAAGCTATGTTCCATCTTTCTTCGCTGAGCTCAGAAAGATTTTCACAGTTATGTTCAGCGTTATAACAAATGCGCACAGACGGAAAGCCACTGATTCCATTAAAAACAGAATCTTCGTTGTTTTCAACTAAAACTGAAACGGCATAAATATCCTTGTCATCTATCGAGGCTAAATATTTATCAATCTGTTCATATAAATACTCTCTAAGCATAACATCTCACCTAATTAAATTGTTATTTGCTTTTTCTAATAATTTGCTTATATATTTTAATATTGCAGTTGTTTTTGCTTTGTTACCTTTAATAAGTAATCTATATACAAATTTGTGCTTAAAGCCGTGCACGTTGCTCCGATTTAAAAATTGAAAGGTAACAATATATTTAAGATAAAAATGTAAAAACGCAAAAATAATAACCTATCATTCCGCCAATAAACATTGATAAAATCACACAAGAAATTAAAAGCAAAATATTTTCAAGCTTAAATGACCTATTAATATCTTTATTTTTTTAATTTTGATTGAAAAAACTACCAACGAAACAATAAGACCTATAATTGCTGTAATTACAATACATAATGGTTAAAAAATACTTCCACCGGTATATTCTATTATTTGATTCATGTATAACTCTCCTTATAACCTTCTATACACTGAAATATTACCGACTTTATTCAAAAGCAGTGTACGGCATATGCTTTTTCATTCCGGCAATATCAAGATGATATGTTTTAAACGCATATCTCATCACAAAAACAAATTTATAAGCTTTTTCTCCGTCATCATATAAAATATATGTACGCCCGTTTGTCGGTTCCTCTTTTACACAGGTAAAGAACTTATTGGGCAACATATATTTTTCTTTATTTGTGTATATGATAACACTATCGTCAATAAAATCAACCGATATTACCACTTTCTGATAATATCTAAGAATAAGCACTTCGATTAATGTGATAATCAAGGCAAAAATCGGTGTGAGAATTATTGCAGTCATAAGGTTTTGACCGGAAGTAATTGCTACTGTCCATATAGCAGAAAAGGCGGCAATGATAAAAATGTCGGCGATTATAAATATTATTTTTAAGTTCTTGTAATAGTTACTGAGTTTAATCATTTAGTATATTTTCACCCTTTTCGACTTGTAATACATCCGTATAGTCTTTTTCGTTTTATACACATAAACGTTAGCATAAGTGCTTTTTTAGTTATTTTCACCTTGCCATATAGTTCCAAGTCAAATTTTAAGTTGAGCGTATCTTCCGATATTTCAACATTGTACGTTTTGATAAATGGATATGAATAAAATAAATTATATCCGGCAAAAAGAACTACACATACTGATAAAACAACTGCGACTATAATTATAATGCGTTTTTTTATGTTAATCCTCCTCGTGATTAATACGATATCCATAGAATTTTCAAAATAAACCTTTCTTTTTACAAATACCATTTCAATATCATTATCAGACAGATGTTGTTGCGGATTTATATTTTATGCAATTCGCTTTATATCCTTACTCTTAAGATTCATCTGATAAAGCTCTGCGTTTGAGGAATCGACGGTAAATATGCCAAAATCACTTTTATCGGTCTTTGACAGAAAAATATACTCATCTCCGCACGCGTAAATGCGGCTGTATGAATCTTTGGAAATTTTCTCCTTGTCGTGCGATAAAACATCATATCTCCACAAGCCGTTATCCTCGCTGTCGGTCAGGTGCGTTACAGAGCCGTCCGTTGTGGTCTTTTGCGCGCTGAAATACAGATTGTTGTTTATCCCCGTCATAGTTACAAGATTATCGTAACTCATGGAATCGACCTTTTTGCCTGAAAATTATAAATGGCATTGCCTTTTCCGATAATAAGGTTATTATCAAAAATGCAGGCAAGAAAATTATTGAAGCCGCAGTCTAATTCAAGCTCCGAAGCCTTATTACCGTTTAAGTCTATTACCGTCAGATTAAGCTTGGCTTTACTGTATATTACATACAGCTTGCCGCTGCAAGCTGACTGCCAAAGTATTTTTTTATCGCTTTCAAATACCTTTTCGGGTTTTAGGCTTTTTAAATCCACATTAATAATTGAGTTGTCATGCCTTGTTAATAAATAATTTTTATAAAAGCAAAATGTGTCGCCCGAGGCAATTTCACGCTCTTGCCCGTTCGTTAAGCTTTTTTCTATTATTTTATCGTTTTTCACATAATATAATTTGTCATTATATATTGCAAATTCTCCGCCGGAAAATGAAAGCGGCTCACGGTCGCTGTCGCCTATAATTTTTATTTCATTCGACTCCGAGTCATTTACATAATACAAGCAGTCATTATAATACGACATACCTGTTCTGAAATTATTATCGTTATTAAGGTTGTTGTCCACAGTGCCGGAATCCTGAAATAGGCTTTTTGCAAAAATGTTGTTATTGGTAAATTGTACTTCGCTTAGATTTTCTATATTCTCTCTCTCATTTGAGCATGACGAGAGCAGGAAAGAACCGGCACAGCAAAGGACAATAATAATCATAGCCGCAAAGCGTTTCATACGCATATCACTCATTCCCTTTCTACCGTTTAACATAACCCTCTGTATGGATTTTTTTGATTAGTCAACTTAATGCCGCTCACGCATTATCCGAGTTTTAAATCATCGGCTTTATTTAAATTAAAAAATATTTGCTTATTAAATGAATTTCGGCTTTATCCATATTGATACAATTACATTGTTGCTTAATGCGGCAATGGTGTTGTTTGCGAACATAATACAATTGTCATATTCCGGCAGTTGCTCCGAATGAAAACAGATCCAACCTGTTTTTTTATCGTAAAATGCTGTGAATTGATTATTGGTTTCTATGCCCGTTCCGGGGGCATAATCTTCCGAATTTTCAACAAATAACGCGCCTTTTTTAAAATTCGGCAAAACAACCTTATCCTTTTTCCATGTTTTTATAGGGCTTAGACCAGATAAATAAAGAAGCCTTTTGTTATTTAGATTTATTTCCAAACCGATGCAGGATGACCCTAACATTAAAGAAAAGTCTGAATTACCCCACGGTTCAAAATCAAATGATTGCTCGGATTTTCTGTATATTGGAGTACCGTAATCATTAAATTCATTATAATCAATGCGGAAAATCATAGTAAACCTCACTTATATTTTTCTTAGGCTCTCGATGCTTAATTGCCGTTTGGAAATATACCTTTAAATCTCATAATACAGTGTAATTTGAGGTGCATATTTGTGATTGTAATATTTTAAATACTACAATCAGTTTATACCTGTTTGTGTATATTGTCAAGTGCTTTATGA
The DNA here is from genome assembly GCA_947595635.1 of uncultured Clostridia bacterium. Lineage (GTDB taxonomy): Bacteria > Bacillota > Clostridia > Oscillospirales > Acutalibacteraceae > UBA7067. Next base: position 669 of record CANQEU010000047.1, on the reverse strand, counting down.
ATAATTTTTAATAATTAAAATAAAAGATATTAAGCATATTGCAGCATAAGCAATTTTGAGAAAATTAAAAGATAAATAAATACAGCGCCGGCTTGAGAGCAAACGCACTCAAGCCGGCGCTGTTTATGCAGATATTGTTTATTTAAGCAGACTGTAGAAGGTTTCGGGCCCTGCTATGCCGTCAATTTCAAGTGAATTAAGATTTTGATGCGCCATTACCGCGTCATGTGTTTTTACGCCGTATTCGCCGTCAAAGCCGCCTGTGTCATAGCCTCGGCAAATGAGCGCGGACTGAAGAATAAATACATATCTGCCTGCGTCCCCTTGTTTGAGTATTCTGACAGCCGCCTTTGTCGCAGGCCCCATAATGCCGTCGACCTCCAACCCTGCCTTATAGGTTTTATTCAAATACACCTGTAGCGAGCCTACTATAGCAGATTTGGTTTCTTTGCCGTATTCGCCGTCTATTGCGCACTTCGTGCCGTAGGTGTTGTTAAGCCACTTCTGAACCTTTTTTATGCTCTCCTTGCCGCTGTTCGGCTGAGTTGTGACAGCAGGCGCTTTATAGCTCTTATCGGCAAGCTCCCAGTTAGGGCGGTAATAGCCGTTTATCAAGCCGCTGTATAGAGGATAAGATTTTCTGCAAACAGTCGATGAGGTGTTTGTGCC
>CANQEU010000046.1 GCA_947595635.1 uncultured Clostridia bacterium | reverse complement strand
CTTTATATTAGTTTGTTATGCAAGGGGCAAGCCCCTTGCAACCCCAAAGCCTGCCAAAGATTACAGGCGAATTATAGTTTTATATTGCTAACAGAAAATGATTTTAAATCCGCTTTTCGGGCACAAAAGCCAAATTAAGCAAAATTCCTTATGCGAGAATGATGAGGTGCAGGAGAAGCGAAGCTTCTCCTGCAAAAAATAAAACCTTATCCAGCAGTCCCGCTGCACAGCAGCGCCGACTGCGGTTCAAGGATTGCAAAAGCAAAAAATGCTTAATCAATAAAAAATTCCTTGCCCTGCTCGATAAATAGTGCTATTATCTTTGTACGGTGTTAATGCAATGCAATAAACGTTTTAACGGCGGCACTGCGTACAGCATCGCCGCAGAAAAAGTACTCATAACAAATCAACCTCAAATCTGCGGCGCCGAATGATACGTTGTCGTTCGGATAATCAGTCCCGGCTGCGTAATGCCTGCTGAAAAAACGATGCAGGCGCTGCGTTTCCACCGTCTTACCGCGGCAATTCCGAAACGGCGTTTTATATAATCGCCGTTCTCAAAGCCGGCTTTTTAAAACACAGACTGCCCGTGTTCAGCCGAAGCGAATTTTAAAGCAGGGCTTTGAGAGATTAAAATTGTTATGCCGAATGAAAAATCGCTCGGCGTAATACGATTACGTCAATACCTTAATTTAGATATTGCGTAATCGAAACGGAAAGGAGAGGTGAGTAATTTTGATTTATGTTGACAACATAACAAAGGTATTTAAAAAAACCGTAAAGCAGCCGGGTCTGCTCGGCAGCTTTAAGTCATTGTTTAATCCTAAAACCGAAAAAATAACTGCGGTCGACGGTATTTCCTTCCATGTTCCAAAGGGGGAGATCCTCGGCTTTATAGGGCCAAACGGAGCCGGAAAATCAACTGTAATAAAGATGCTGACCGGCATACTTACTCCAACCTCCGGCAAATGCTCTATAGACGGAAAAATTCCGCAGAAGGACAGAAAAAATTATGTAAAGGAGATCGGCGTTGTTTTCGGTCAGCGCACACAGCTTTGGTGGGATCTTCCTCTTACGGAAACATATGCGGTGCTCAAGGAGATATACGAGGTTGAGGACGGCGCATATAAAAGGAGAATGGAGCTTTTAAACGAGGTTCTTAATTTGCAGGACTTTATAAAAAGTCCTGTACGCACTCTTTCGCTCGGACAAAGAATGAGGGCGGACATAGCGGCGTCATTGCTGCACAGCCCTAAGGTTTTGTTTCTTGACGAGCCCACAATCGGGCTTGACGTTGTTGTCAAGGACAACATAAGAAGGGCGATAGCTCAGATAAATGCGGAGGAGAAAACAACCGTAATATTAACAACGCACGACCTGAGCGATATTGAGCTTCTTGCAAACAGAATAGTTATGATAGACAAGGGCAAGAACGTGTTTGACGGAACGGTCGGCGAGCTTAAGCAGAACTACGGACAGATGAGAGAGCTTAATTTTGAGCTTCAGAGCGCCGAGGCTTTAAAGAGTCTTGAATACAAAAGCCGCTTTGATTTAGGCGACGAGGATCTTTTTATAGAAAGCGACGGCGTAAAGGTGACGGTAAGATTTAACAGCGAGCTTGTCCCCGTAAGCGATATGCTTTCTTATACTCTTTCAATGGTAGGCGTAAGCGATATAAGCGTAAAGGACGCCGACATAGAGGAGATAATACGCCGCCTTTATAAAAAAGAGGTGAGGATAGATGCGTAGATTTTTCAAGACCTATCTTCCCTTTTCAAGAGCCGGAATGCAAATGATGCTTGCATATCGTTCCGATTTTTTCTTTCACCTTATAGGCGAGATGCTGGTGTGTATCGTTATGTACTTTGTATGGCTTGCTGTTTTTGAAAGCTCTGACACGCAGACCTTTATGGGCTTTTCCATGACGGATATGACGGTATACCTGTTTATATCGTTTGTGACAAGCTATCTTACATACAGCGAGGGAGCAACCGCCCTTGGCGAGGAAATAAGAGACGGCTCGATTGTTATGCGAATGATAAAGCCGGTCAAATTTGATATGACGTTCCTTTTTCAGGAGCTCGGCGGCAGAGTAATTGAGGTGGTCATAGCGCTTGTTCCTATGTGCGCGGCCGTTGAAATTTATAAATACTGCGTGACCGGCAGCGTTATGTTTGACCCGCTGTATTTTCTGCTTTTTATTATAAGCACGGCAATAGCGTATCTTGTTTCCTTTTATTTCAACGTGTGCTACGGCTTTACGGCGTTTTTCCTGAAAAATCTTTGGGGAGCCAACGTGCTCAAGGACGCGGTAATCAGCTTTCTTTCCGGCGCGAAAATACCTCTTGCGTTTATGCCGCCGATGCTTCAAAGCGTGCTTATGCTCTTGCCTTTTGCGTCGCTGAGCTACACTCCGGTTATGATATATATGGGAATGTACGACGCATTGGAAATACTATGGTCTGTGCTTTTGCAGCTCTTTTGGCTTTTTGCCCTCTGGGCTCTTAGCAAGCTGATTTGGCGGCTTGCCGTTAAACGCCTGTGCGTGCAAGGGGGGTAGCTGAAATGATTAAGAGTATAAGAAGAATACTTAGAATGCACCGTATATTTATTGCGCAGGATTTGAAAAAGCTTATGGAATATAAGGTGGACTTCCTTACGGGAATGTTCGGGTTTATAATATATCAAACGATAAACCTTATCTTTCTTTGGGTGATTTTCAGCAATATTCCGGCGCTTAAGGGCTGGACATACGAGCAGATAATATTCATATACGGCTTTTCGCTACTGCCAAAGGGAATTGACCATTTGTTTTTTGACCACCTGTGGAACGTCGGCTATTGGTATATAGCCAAAGGCGAATTTGATAAATATCTCACGCGCCCGATAAATCCTCTTTTCACGGTCATCGTGGAGAGATTTCAGGTTGACGCGCTTGGAGAAATGGTGGTCGGCATTGCCCTGATTGCCTCAACGATAGGCAAGGTATCGCTGCAATGGAGTGTATTGAATGTGATTTTGTTTATTCTCATTCTTCCGTTTGCAACGCTGATATACACCGGAATAAAAATAATCACAACCTCGGTTGCGTTTTGGACAAAGCGCAGCGGTCAGATAACTCATGTATGCTATCTTGTAAATGATTTTGCAAAATATCCTACTACGATTTACAACGATGTAATACGGAATGTTATTACTTACATAATTCCGTTCGCGTTTACGGCGTTTTATCCGGCAAGCTATTTTATAACCGGAGAAAATCCGCTTTTTAATTTGGGCGGAACCGTAATAGCCGCCGTAGTTTTAATGGCGGTCGGAGTGCTTTTATGGAACAAAGGCGTGTCCGTGTATGAAAGCGCGGGAAGCTGAATTTAAAATCAAACAAAAATAAGCTGCGTCAGCCGTCCCAATTCGGGGCGGCTGACGTTTTTACAGCCTTGAAAAAGCCTGTAAAATTCAATTTAATTTGAACACTTCTTTATAAGTCTGCTTTGTTAAGACTGCGAGTTTGTTATAATACATATTAAAACTAAATAAAATAATGAACAAATACGTCCGAATATATGATTGTAATAGTCAATTTTCACAAAATTAAGCTTCCAAACAAAAAAATTAGTAAAAAATAATGACTTTCTGAAAAAACTGTGGTATAATAACAGATAATTAGGGGGTACAATGATTATATTGTGAATTTCTCATAATATTTCAAGACTTGTTCGCACACGCTTTTGCGTTCGGCAGGCATAGCCTTTAAATACAGCCTGCTGCGGTTTTAAGCGAAGTTATTATGCCATTCATTGCGATACCCCGTGAAAACTCCTTGCGGCGCTTGCGGTCTTATATGTCTTATCGGGCGTGCTTTTAGGATTTATCCCGTTTAAATTTTCTGTTTTGAAGGTGAAGCTTTCTGGAGCAAATTGTTAATGTAGATAGAATGGAGCATGCGGTAGCGCTGTTCGGCAGCTTTGATGAAAACATAAAGCTGATTGAGAACGAATATGCGGTAGACGTTGTGAACAGAGGCTCCGATATAAAAATATCCGGCGACGCCGAGAGAGTAATGATGGCGGCAAAGGTGATAGAAAGCCTGCTTTCGCTTATTAATCGAGGAGAAAGCCTTAGCGAGCAAAACGTGAGATATTGTATGTCGCTTGTTAATGAGGGAAGCGAAGAAAAAATCGAGCAGCTTGCAGGCGACTGCGTGTGCATAACCTCAAAGGGAAAGCCTGTAAAGCCGAAAACAATAGGGCAAAAGAAATACTGCAATGCTATCAAGGAGAATACTATAACATTCGGCATAGGGCCGGCAGGAACCGGCAAGACCTATCTTGCGGTAGCCTTGGCGGTAACGGCGTTTCGTTCACGGCAGGTCAATCGTATAATACTGACTCGCCCTGCCGTTGAGGCAGGTGAAAAGCTTGGCTTTTTGCCCGGCGATTTGCAAAGCAAGGTCGACCCTTATTTACGTCCGCTGTACGACGCACTTTTTGATATGCTTGGTGCGGAAACATATCAAAAGTATGTTGAAAGGGGCAATATCGAGGTTGCTCCTCTCGCGTATATGAGAGGAAGAACGCTTGACGACAGCTTCATAATTCTTGACGAGGCTCAAAACACGACCGGCGAACAGATGAAGATGTTTCTTACAAGGCTTGGCTTTAATTCAAAAATGGTTATTACCGGCGATATAACTCAGATAGATTTGCCGAGAGGAGTAAGGTCGGGACTGCGAGAGAGCGTAAGAATTTTAAGCGGAATAGAAGACATTGCAAGCATAACATTCAGCGAAAGGGATGTTGTGCGACATCGTTTGGTTCAGGATATTATTAAGGCATACGAGAAACTTGAAGAGGTAAAGCGAGGTAAGTAAATTGGACAAAATAAGAGTTATAATTACAAACAAGCAAAAGGCGGTAAAAATTCCAACGGGACTAAGAATGCTCATACGCCGCTGCTGCAATGCGGTTTTGCGGCTTGAGGAATTTAAGGGCAGCGCTGAAATAAGCGTTACCTTTGTGGACAATGAGCAGATACGCAAATACAACAAGCAATACAGAGATAAGGATTCGGTAACCGATGTTCTCTCGTTTGGAATGGGCGAAAACGGAAAATATGACATTGACCAGGAAACAGGCGCACAGATACTCGGCGATGTTGTTATTTCCGTTGAAAAGGCTATGGAGCAGGCTCAGCGTTTTGACCACAGCCTGCAAAGAGAGGTCGGATATCTGACGGCTCACAGCGTGCTCCATCTTCTCGGATACGACCATGAAAACAATATGGAGAGAATAAGGATGAGGGAGAAGGAGGAGCTTATTATGGATCAGCTTGGGCTCCCGTCCTCCTCAAGCTATGTCATCGGTGCGGACAGATAAATTATGAATTTTATAAGGGGCTTCAAATACGCCTTAAAAGGCATTTTATACACCGTCAATCATGAGCGGAATATGCGAATACATATAACGGTTGCTGCTTATCTTTTTTACTTTTTAAGCTATTACAGCCTGACAAATTATGAAATGGCGCTGTTGCTGCTCGTTGCGGCTCTTGTAATATGTCTTGAGCTTGTAAATACCGCTGTTGAGCGTGTTTGCGATTTTTGTTCGGGCGGCAAATACAGCAGGCTGATTGAAGCTGCAAAGGACGCGGCGGCAGGCGCGGTTTTGATTGCCGCGGTGTTTGCGGTCGTTATCGCGTGCTTTATGCTGTGGAAGCCCGACACGGTCTGGATGATAATAGTTTTTCACTGTTCAAGCCCCGAGCGGTTTACGCTTTTGGTGCTTACAGTTGTAATTGCACTGTTGTTTATAATAATCGGGCCTAAAAAAATGCTTGAAAACGCAAAATCATGGTTTTCACGAAGAAAAAAAGAAAAATAAAGAATTACGGGATCGACGCTGAACGCGCCGATCCCGTTTTAATATAATGTTTTTTCAATTTTCCTCGATGAAGGGCTTAAGAGCAAGGCTTGCCCCGATTTGAAATTATGCCGGCGACAAATTATAAAGGGCATTCGCGTTATCCGCCTTAAAGGCTGTTTGCGTATGCCCTAATCTTCTTTTTTGTTTTTTATATTTTCCGCGTAAGAAAGCAGACTTTCTCTTTTGTTTTCGACCCTGCCGTCTATCACCGCGTCGAGCAGGCTGTTAAGGATTACGCCAATATTCCTTCCTCCCTCAAAGCCGGATGAAATAAGGTCGTCGCCGTTTATGTCAAGTCCGGAAATATCAACGCATACGCCGGTGCTTATAAAATTTCTGCACATATCCTCATATTCTTTAAGCTCCTCAAGCCTTTTTTCCTTGCCGACTTCGTTTTGCGCCGCAATATCGGCACGTCTTATTTGTGATAATATCAGCAATGCGTTCTCCTTACCGACCATGCCCATAAGGCGCTTAACCGAGCCTTCGCCGCCGTTTAGCGGATAGTCGTGGTAATTTATCAAAAGCATTACCTTGTCAATGAGCTTTCTTGGAGCTTTAAGCCCTGTTAAGATTGCGCCTGCAATATCGGCGCTCATCTCGGCATGGACTGAACATGACTTAAGCTTGCCGCTTGCCTTACCCGACGTCTTTGCAATATCATGAAGAAGCATTGCAAGCCGAAGCTCCGGCTTAGGCATGGCCTTATCAACCGCTCTTATCATATGCTCCCAAAGGGTCTGCCTGTGATTTTCACCGTATAAGAAGAAATCAAAGCACGGCTCAAGCTGAGGAATAATCACAGCAAACACATCTCGAAATTCGTCAAGCACCCTTGCCGCGTCTTTGCCGCAGAGAGCTTGAACAAGCTCCAAATAAATTCTTTCGGCAGAAATATTGTTTAATAGACGTTTGTTTTTGTGTATTGAAAGCGCTGTTTTGTCCTCAACGGAAAAGCCGTATACGCTTGCAAAGCGCAGGGCGCGCATTATTCTCAGCGCGTCCTCGCCAAAGCGCTCGTCCGGCTCTCCAACGCAGCGGATAAGTCCTCTTTTTATATCTTGGAGCCCTCCAAAGTAATCAATTACTCCCTCACCGTCGCTGTAAGCCATAGCGTTTACGGTGAAATCTCTGCGTTTCAAATCCTCTGATAATTCGGAGCAAAAGCTTACGCTCATAGGGCGCCGACAGTCAAGATATTTTCCGTCGCGCCGAAAGGTGGTCGTTTCAATTGGCTCGCCGTGAACAATAACGGTTACGGTGCCGTGCTTAATTCCGTTTGTCACTGTTTTGCAGTCTGCAAAAATATTTAAAATGCTTTCCGGCATTGCGTTTGTCGCAACGTCAAAATCCTTAGCCGCTTTTCCCATAAGGAAATTCCGCACGCATCCGCCAACGGCATAGGCTTTAAAGCCCGTGTTGTTAAGGCGGTTCATTACAAATCGGCAGCCGTCAGAGAGAAACAAATTACTCACCCCGAATTTTACTGAAAGTCATTGTCGTCAAAGCCGAGTGAGCGCAAAATATTTTCCCTGTTGCGCCAATCCTCCTTGACCTTTACCCAAAGACGGAGGTTTGCCCGACAGTCGAAAAAGCCCTCTATATCCTGTCTTGCATATGTTCCGACCTTTTTAAGCATTGAGCCGCCCTTGCCTATAATTATTCCCTTGTGGCTTTCACGCTCGCAGTATATTGTCGCGTCTATGTCGATTATTTCTCCGTCCTGTCTTGTTTTCATTCTTTCAACAAAAACGGCAGTGCCGTGAGGTATTTCCTTATCAAGCAGCCTTAAAAGCTTTTCTCTTATTATTTCCGCAACAAGCACTCGCTCCGGCTGGTCGGTAAGCGTATCGTCGTCAAAAAAGTGTCCGCCCTCAGCAGCGAGAGCTTTAAGCTCGTCCTTGAGCGAGTCAAGCCCGTCGCCGGTTTTAGCGGAAACAGGCACAACGGCTGTAAAGTCGCATATGTTTGAATATGCGGCTATTATTTCAATAATTGCTTCCTTTGTTTTAAGGGTATCTATTTTATTTAAAACGAGTACAATAGGTATCTCAAGAGCCTTTACACGCTCAATAAGCTCAAGCTCTGAATCTCCCGGCGCTTTATCGCATTCGGCTACGAGCATAACGGCGTCTACTCCGGCAACGGATTCCTTCACGGATTTGACCATATATTTGCCGAGAGCCGTTTTTGGCTTGTGTATCCCGGGAGTATCAATAAAAACAAGCTGCGTTTCATCCTGAGTAAGAACGCCCATGATCCTTGTCCTTGTCGTTTGCGGCTTGTGTGAAACAATGGCAATCTTTTGACCGAGCAGCTTATTAAGAATTGAGCTTTTACCTACGTTTGGTCTTCCGATTATGGCGATGAACGCCGACTTATCATTATTGTTCATATTGCATCTCCGTTTCGCTTTAAGCGGTTTGCAGAATAAAATTTCTTTCTTTACTTTAAGTATAGCATAAACGCTCCATTCAAACAAGGACGGGAGCAGGCAAAATAAAAGCCTGCTCCCGTTTTAAAATAAAGAATGATAAAGCCGAAAAAACGACAAAGTCTGTACCGGCGCACAGACTTTGTTTGGGTGTGTAATATATGTAAGCAGATAAAGTTAAAATATCAATGTAAAATGCGGAATGCAGGATAAAATCAGGTCAAACCGCGAAACCCGTGGACGGCAATTATTTTGCCGTCCTTTTACATGATTTCGATAAATTGAAGCGGTAAGATGTTTTTGCTTACCCCTTCCAACTGCATACTATTTTACACTATTCCAAAAAAATATCAACCGCTTTTGTATAATCGGGCAAAAAAACCGTATAAACAGGAAATTTATTTTGCAATATATATCGAGAAATCCTGCAAAATATAATCTTAAATTCAGATTTTTTGCGCTTGAGCGTCGTCAAATGAATTGATATAATCGGCAAATCTCTTTTTGGCATCATTATAATTGTTTTTTGCAATGGGTACGCTTACCCCGTTTGAAAGCGCAAACGCATACCTGTTTATGCTTTCAACATACTGCAAATTTACAGCATAGCTGCGATGACAGCGATAAAAGCTCTCCTGAGGAAGCTCATTGCTGCAAAAGCTTGAAAAGGTGCCGTATAGGCTAACCCTTTTTCCGTCTATACTGTGAATTACGATTTCGTATCGCATGACCTCGCAGTAGGCTATATCGTCTGTATTTACTCTGATTTTACCGTGCTCCTTGGAATTTATGAGCAGGGCAGGGGTGTTGTGCCTTTCGCGCAGGCAGCGCATAACGGCGTCGTGCAGTCTGTCGTAGTTTGCGGGTTTAAGTATGTAATCAATCGGGTGTACGCTGTACCCTTCAAGCGCATAGTCGGGGCTTGAGGTTATAAAGATAATGTCGGTCTTAATACCTCTTGAGCGAAGACTTTCGGCGTATTCTATTCCGTTATTTCCAACGAGCATAATTGCCAGAATAAGCAGGTTGTATTTGCGTATGCAGGGTTCAAGCTTCTGAGTTGAATTAAAGCAGTCTATTTCATAATCCTCATTCAGCTCTTTGAAAATAATTTCAAGAAGACGTTTTGTTTCGTCAAGAAAAAAGCGGTCATCGTCACAAATTGCGACATAAAACATAAATTCACACCACCTTTACGGGAATTTATATTTTTCTTACATTATAACAAAAAAGAATTTCAAAATCAAGAAATTAATGTAAAATAAACAAATTTGTAAGATTAACTTATGGTATTTTATTTATTAATTACTATGTAATTTAAAATAATTGTAATGATATGATGTTTTGTAGACAGTAAAATATGTTAAAAAATTAACAATTTGCTCTTTATTTAAACATAAAATTGGATTATAATGTGTATGAAAATCGGATTTCTTATTGATAAAGGAAGGGTAGGTTTATGGCAAAAAGAGATAAAATTTCAATGTCTGTAATAAGACGCCTTCCCCGTTATTATAGATTCCTCAGCGAAATTCAGTCCGACGGCGTTATGAGAATATCCTCTAAGGAGCTTGCGGAAAAAATGAGGCTTACAGCCTCACAGGTAAGACAGGATTTTAACTGCTTTGGCGGCTTTGGCCAGCAGGGGTACGGCTACAGCGTTGAGCAGCTGAGAAGCGAAATAGAATCTATACTCGGCTTGCACGAGCAAAAGCGTGCGATTTTACTCGGAGCAGGAAATTTGGGCAGAGCGGTTGCGTCGCATATGGCGTTTGAGCCGAAGGGGATAAGCCTTATAGGAATATTCGACAGAAACGAGGAGCTTATAGGAACAACGCTTAGAAATGTGAAGATAGACAGCACAGACGAGCTTGAACAGTTTTGCGCTAAATACCGCCCAAATCTTGCCGTGCTGTGTGTGCCGAAGGACGCGGCCAGACAGCTTTGCAAAAGACTGTATGCCTTTGACGTGCGCTATTACTGGAACTTCAGCCACTATGACCTCGCCGCCGATTATTCTGATGTTGTTGTTGAAAACGTGCATATGTCAGACAGCCTGATGACGCTGTGCTACAGAATAAGCGACGACATAGAAGCAAGAAGCAAATCGGAATAGCTGTGGGAAATTATCAAGGCTTAATTATGCTGAAATATTCAAGGCACCTTTTAAGCGGACGGCTTGCTGCAATAGAGGCAAAAATGAATAACGCTGCCGCAATGGAAATAAGTACAAGCGGGACGCGGCAATCCGGAAAAAGGACAATAGCCCTTACCATATCGTCATTGCATTTATTTGCGCCGAGCAGATACGAAATACAATAGGCGGACGATACGGCGAATGAAAGCGCCGACAGCGCCGAAACTGCCGCGCCGATATACCATAACCAGAAATTCCGTGATTTTGTAAGCAAAATAAATGAAGCCGGCAGAATCATACCCGAAAGGCTTATCGCCGCTTTGCCGAGGTCGCCGACCGATTCAAGATTGCATTGTGTATAAGCGGAGGGGAAAAGCCGAAATTCCGAAACGCTTCCGCCGACCAGCCCTGCGGCTATCATATGTCCGCACTCGTGCAGCAGGGGGTAAATAACCGCCGCGCAAAGCATTGCTGACGACAGCAGCCCGATGTATTTTATAATATCCTTCATTTTTATTTCCTCCGATATTATGCTTTGTATGTCGGGGGAAAATAATACGCTTCGTAATGAAATAAAAAGACCCGTGAGATGCATTGATTGATAAATATCAAATCTCACGAGTCTTTTCTGTTTTAACTTTATGCTTTCAGGCGTATGCTCAGATGAAATCGGCAAGCCTTCTTTTAAGCATTCCTATCGGCAGACCGACAACATTGAAAAAGTCGCCTTTTATTTCCTTAACAAGAACGCTTCCCTTGCCCTGAATACCATATGCTCCCGCCTTATCCATGGGCTCGCCTGTGTCGATATATTCCTTTATTTCCTTGCTTGTAAGCTCATAAAAATTGACCGACGTGCAGCATGAAAAGACGTCGGAGCCGCCTCTGCCGAACAACGCGCAGCCGGTTATTACCTTATGTTCTCTGCCCGAAAGCCGGCTGAGCATTTTAAATGCTTCGTCTGAATTTTCAGGCTTGCCGAGCATAAGCCCGTCAATAAATACTCCCGTGTCACAGCCGATGACGATGTCGTTTTGATGCCCGTTGTTAAAAATATACTCAGCCTTTTTGCGCGCAAGGAAGGCAGGGGTTTCTTCAATATTCGCTGTATTGTCTGTCGCTTCGTCTATATCGGCAGGCTCTACAGAGAAGCTGTCGCAAATAAGCGAGAGCAGTTCTCTTCTGCGAGGAGATGCCGACGCAAGAATAATCATATATATAACCTCCGTAAAATAACGCTGTTTTTATTATACTGTTTGCGGAGAAATAGTCAATATATGCTGAAGTTATGGGCTTTGTTCACTGATATGGGTCAAAGCCTTTTAAATTTGTTGCATTATATTTCAGCGGAGGATATAATTTATGTAAATAAAGGAAGCGGAGAGCCATTATGAATGTATATGATTTTGATAAAACAATATATAAAAACGACAGCACGGCAGATTTCTATTTGTTCTGCATTAGAAAAAAACCGGCGCTGATTTTATCGCTTTTTAACACCGCGGCTGCCGCTGTGAGGTATTATATATTCAAATCAGGCAGCAAAACGCTGTTTAAGCAGAGGATGTATTCATTTCTTCCAAAAATCGACGCGGAGTCTTTAGCCGAGGAATTTTGGGACAGGAATATAAAAAAAATAAAGGATTTTTATTTGTCGCAGAGAAAAGAGGATGATTTAATAATATCCGCGTCGCCGGAATTTTTGTTAAAGCCGTTGTGCAGGCGGCTTTATGTAAGCAATCTTATCGCCTCAAGGGTAGACCCTGCAAGCGGAATGTATATCGGGGAGAACTGTCATGGGGAGGAGAAGGTGCGCAGGTTTTTCGAGAGTTTTCCAAACGGGAAAATAGAGAGGTTTTACTCCGATTCGCACAGTGACGATCCGCTTGCCGAAATCGCCGGAGAGAGCTTTTTGGTAAAGGGAGATAAGGTTAAGCCCTGGAGATAGTATGAGCATACGTTTTAGTAGCGGCGGCGACTCCGGCTGCCGCAGGCAGCCGCGACCGCAGCAAATCCTTGCCCGTCGGCAAGGATTTGCTGCGGTCGGCTCGTCTGTGAGCAAAAAGACGAGCGGTCGCCGCCGCGTGCCGTAACGCGCAGCCTTAAAATTGTGCTTCGCTTTACACCGTATTTAAAATAGATTAGTTTAAAATCACAAAACGACAAAGCCGCCGTATTATATTTATATAAGCACCTACTTTACAGCAACGGAGGCTGCCATAAATGAAAATTAAGAGCTTTGCGTTCATAGGCGGCGACAGGCGACAGCTTTATGCCGCTCAGTCTATGCAGTCAGAGGGATACAAAATATATGTCTGCGGCTTTGACAAGCCGTGCGGAGATTGGAGCTTTGAATCCGTGTCGGCGGATGAAGCTATAAAAAACGCAGACTGTATAGTCCTGCCGATACCGCTTACAAGGGACGGCTCAACAATAAACGCCCCTTATTCAACCGAGCCGATAAAGCTTGACGATAAGCTTGCCGCGTCCTTTTCAGACAAGCGTGTTTTTTGCTCGATGAAGAATAAGCTGTTAAGTCTCTCTCAGCAGTGGAAACAGGTAAGGCTTTATGATTATTTTGCTCGTGAGGAGCTGGCGGTAGAAAACGCCGTTGCAAGCGCCGAGGGAGCAATAGAGGTGGCAATGAGAGAGTACGAGGGGACGATCCACGGCTCGAAATGTCTTGTTGCAGGCTTCGGAAGAATAGGCAAGGTGCTTTCCAAAATGCTTGACGGCTTAGGCGCGGACGTTATCACGGCGGCGAGAAAAAAGCAGGATATGTCCATGATATACGCTCTGGGCTATAAGCCGGTTGACATAAAAAATCTTTGTGATTTAAGGGATATTGACCTTGTGTTTAACACGGTGCCGGCATTGATATTCGGGGCGCATACGCTTGCATTAGGCTGTAAAAACGCAATAGTCATAGACCTTGCGTCCGCTCCGGGCGGCGTTGATTTCGACAGTGCGCAGCGGCTCGGCATAAAGGCCATACACGCATTGTCGCTTCCGGGCAAGGTAGCCCCCAAAACCTCCGGAGAAATAATAAAGAATACAATATTTAATATGCTTGAGGAGGATTGACGGTGGAAAAAACCACTTTGGGCTTTGCTCTTTGCGGGTCCTTCTGCACATTCTCCAAAGCAATCAAGGAAATGGAACATCTGGCTTTGGAGAAATATGATATTGTTCCGATAATGTCCGACATTGCTTATTCTACAGACACTCGCTTCGGCAATGCGGAAGATATAAGAAATAAAATCGTTGGGATATGTAAAAAGGATATAATCCATTCAATAAAAACAGCCGAGCCGATCGGCCCTAAAAAAATGTGCGACATACTTGCGGTAGTTCCCTGCACAGGTAATACGCTTGGCAAAATTGCGAACGGAGTAACCGACACTCCTGTCACGATGGCGGTCAAATCACAGCTTAGAATCGGCGCGCCTGTTGTGCTTGCGCTTGCAAGCAACGACGCTCTCGGCGCCTCGGCGCAGAATCTCGGCAAGCTGCTCAACACAAAGAATATTTATTTTGTTCCGCTGTCTCAGGACGACCCGATAAAAAAACCTAATTCACTTGTAGCTCATTTTGAGCTTCTTGAAAAGACCTTAAAGGCTGCTCTTGACGGAAAGCAGCTTCAGCCCGTTTTTGCGTAACATTTAAATATGCTTATTTTTATGCGCCTTTGCGCACAAAAGCCTTAGATAACGCCGAAAGGCGCTGTCTAAGGCTTTTTTACCGGATATTCCGTGCCGTGAAATGGCGTAAGCACAAATTCAAAGCAACATTTTATTCGGTTTTAATTTTCTTATACTTTATATCGTTGTAAGTAATAAGAATCGAAATAAGCGTCAAATTTTATTAACCATACTTAAATATAAATACGCTGCAACACAGATGCGAACTGTTGTTGCCGATAATATCCCGGAAATAAAACGCCTGCGTAACAAGGCTCTTCAATACTTTAAAATAAACAAAAAATCCCACTGTATTGACAATAAAAAGCTTTTATTTAATCTGAATTTTAATTCCTTCCTCGGTACAGAAAACGCTCGCTTTTAAATTTAATTTAACGGGCAGTTCAGAAGCCTTGGCAAAACAAGGCGAAAAACGGCAATAAATTCGGCTGCGCATTATCTGCCGCACGACCGGGAGGAATTATCGGAAAAATTTTTTCTGTAAAAATTTTATCGACAGATGAAATTGATTACCCCTTCGTATAATTACTTTTTTTCTTCTGTTGCTCTTTCAAGCTCTTTGTCAATAATAAGACCGATAAGCTCTTTCCCGTGCTTATCGAGCGCCTTATACTTATTGATGAACTCAACAACGTCGCTTTGAAGCATCTCCGAATCCGGATTGTCAAAAAAGGTCTCGTCGCATAAGTCGTTGACTGTAAGATGGAAAAATTCTGCAATCTTTATAAGTGCGGCAATAGGTATTCCTTTTTTGCTTTTAAGTGAATCGTTGAGCGTTGTGGGAGGAATATTTATATTTTCCGCAAGCTGCCTTATGGATATTTTATGCCTGAACAACAGCTCTTTGACGTTTTGCGATGAAATTTTTGCATAATCAATTTTATTCACTATTGCGCCTCCTTCTAATACATTATAGCTTTAAAACGACGGATTATCAATACTTAAATGCCCCGTATGTGTCTAAACGCAAATAAATCGCAGCAAAGCGCAGGCAACGGCTGCAATAGTTTTAAAAGCTTTGCTAATCGGGGCTTCGAAACGTGGCGTCTATAACGGGACTATAACCGCAAGCGGCATTGAAAAGTAATGCTGTAAGCAGTAAAAGCCGGCAGAAAAATTAAAGCCTTAGCGGCATTTTTGATAAGCGGAAAATTCAGGTTGCCGACGTCGTCGCGCTTAAAACGGTTTATTTATTTATGACAATATCATCATTAAATTGAGCAGTTTAATCAATTCTATTGACCATAAACGAAAAATCGTGTAGAATTGACAATATAATGAACGAAAATAGGGGGCGTTTTTGCTTTGAACTGTGTATTTCCTTATATTGACAATGCGGTAAAAAGCGGAGAAATTACTGTTGAAGAAATTGCTCGGATTATTGACGAAGACGTTTCAATGGTGGTAAACAAGCTTTGCGGCAACGATGCTTTTGACATCAACGAGGCTATGACCATAAATAACGAGCTTTTTCCGAGAATTTCCTTTGAAATAGTATTTGGAAGGAAAGATTAAATTCATTATATTTTCAATTTTAATTATCTTGCAAATTATTGAAATTCGCAAGTCTTGTATAATGTCACGCTAATTAAACGAAAACACGGATAAAAACAGTTGACAATAAACGAAAAAGCGGATATAATTTACCTGAATAATATGAAAACCGTCGAATTTTGAAATATAGTCTGCTCTGTATGCAATATGTATTGTTTTATGAGCTGTACCAATTTTTATCATTAATATTATTGCGGTTAGAATTGTGAAAAAACAATTTTCACATTTTAATAAAAATAACAGGAGGAGATAATTATGAACTCAATTAAGAAAACCATTGGCAAAAAAGGCATATTCAAAGCGCTTGCTGCCATTTTGGCGGCGCTGTGTATCCTTACCTCGCTGCCGCTTAGCGCAGCCGCGGAGGAAAGCGAAGAGACGGCGGATGCGTCTGTAAACGCAAAGGTAAACGACGCAAGAACCAGCCTCATGCAGGTTAAGCTGGTCTATGTTGACAAGAGCGAGAAAAAAGAGGATAAGCAGTGGATAAAAAGCGGAACAGGATTTCTCATAAACGAGAACACGCTTCTTACCTGCGCTCATGTTGTAGATTTTGACAACGACGTAAAAAGCACTTTGAACGAAATTTACGGCAGTAACTGGAAAAAGAGTAATCTTTCAGTTGAGGCTGTCGTTTCAAATGACGTTACAATCAAGGCGAATGTCAAAAAGGCAAGCTCAGATTTAGATTTTGCCGTATTAACGCTTACTGAGCCGATTTACGGAAGAAATATAGCTCCGCTTGCAGACAGCGACACGGTAAAAACAACACAGAAGGTATATGCTCTCGGATTCCCTGTAGGTGTTGTTCAAAACACAGATACCGAAACCTTTACTCCGGACGACGTTACAATAACATACGGCTCCGTAACAAAGGTTACCCGTCAGCTCAATTATAACGCTATCGTTCATGAGGCAAGAATAACAGAAGGTAATTCCGGCGGCCCTCTCCTTAACGAGGCAGGCGAGGTTTTGGGAATTACCAACAGAAAGGATAACGCACTTTATGCTTACAGCCACAACGGAGAGCCAAACGGATATGCCGTAAGTATTAATCAGATAAAGGCAATATTTGACTCACTCGGAATTAAATACACAAAGCCGGAGGGTTCTGAGAATAAAGAAGATACAGAGTCAGAGGATGAAACAACTGAGGCTGAAACCGAAACGGCTAAGCCAATCGAAACCGAGC
>CANQEU010000045.1 GCA_947595635.1 uncultured Clostridia bacterium | reverse complement strand
ACGCCGTATGCGATAGCACGGCAGCTCACCGAGGAGGGCATCCCGACGCCGGGCGGTAAAAAGAACTGGGGCAAGAAAACGGTCGAGAGCATACTTACCAACGAAAAGTACAAAGGAGATGCCCTGCTCCAGAAGGTCTACACCACGGACTTTCTGACAAAGAAAAAGAAGAAGAACGAGGGCGAGGTGCCGCAATACTATGTGGAAGGAAACCATGAAGCGATTATCCCTCCCGCACAGTTTGACAGGGTGCAGAAGGAGATGCAGAGACGGTTCGGTGATACGGACCGGCACGGCTGCGTGAGCATTTTCTCCAGCAAAATCCGATGCGGTGACTGCGGCGGCTTTTACGGCTCGAAGGTGTGGCACTCCAATGACAAGTACAGAAAAGTCATATGGCGGTGCAATCACAAGTACGATGACGGAAAGAACTGCTCCACGCCTCATTTGGACGAGGACACCATCAAGGCATTGTACATCAAAGCCATGCGGATTCTCGGAGAAGAGCGGGACGAGATTATCGCCACCTTTGAAGCCATCAAGGACGAGATGTACGATACCACGGAACTGGAAACAGAACAGGCAGCCTTGCAACAGGAGGTCATGGTGGTGACGGAACTGGTCGAGCAGTGCATCAGCGAGAACGCCCATGTTGCACAGAATCAGAAGGATTACCAAAAGAAGTACGATGCTCTCTCCGAACGCTATGACAGGACAAAGGAACGGTTGGATAAGGTCAGCGCCGGGATCATGGAGCGGCAGGCAAAGAGGGAGATGATCGAGGCTTTCCTTCGTGACTTGGCTGAGATGGACGAGGATGTACAGGAATTCACGGATGATTTATGGTTCAACCTGCTTGACCACATGACGGTTTTCTCAAAGATGGATGTGAGGTTCACCTTCAAGAACGGGACGGAGATCAGTGTGAAATAAAAGAAGCAGGACACGGCCGGACACCTTGCGGATTGCGAGATGTCCGGCTTTCTCTATGCAAAATTAAAAGGTTCGGCAACAGCGGAACGAGACAAAATTAAAAAGTGTGGCAAAATCAAAAAGTATAGGGGCAAAGTTAAAAGGTTCAAGGCAAAATTAAAAGGTATAAGGGCAAAATGTAATTGTATCGCTTTGGGATACTACTTAGACGAGGGAATCACGGGAACAATAGCGAAAAAACGTCCCGATTTTATGCGAATGATTGGAGATTGCAGAAAAGGGAAAATTGATTTAATTATAACAAAATCCGTGTCCCGCTTTTCCCGAAACAACCTTGACTGTCTGTTATATGTCAGAGAGCTTAAGGAGATGGGAATACCGATAATTTTTGAAAAAGAGGGAATCAACACTCTGCAAGTTTCAAGCGAATTGCTCATAACATTATTCAGCGGGCTTTCACAGGCAGAAAGCGAGTCTATAAGTATGAATGTAAAAATGGGGAAAAGACAAAGCTTGAAAAACGGAAATGTGCCGTTCTGTTACAAATCTTTTCTCGGCTATCAAAAGGGCGCTGATGGTAAGCCTGAGATTGTTCCCAAAGAAGCAAAAATTGTCAAAAGAATTTACGCCGAATATCTTTTGGGAAAAAGTTTGAACGATATCGCAAAATCTCTTATATCTGACGGTATTCTCACTCCAAGAGGTAAGAGCGTATGGACCTCAAAGGTCTTGATGTCCATACTTACTAACGAAAAATACAAGGGCGATGCGCTTCTTCAAAAGACATACATAGTCGACTGTATAAGTAAGAAGTCAAAGAGGAACAACGGGGAACTGCCTATGTACTATGTCGAAAATAATCACCCCGCGATAATCGAGAGAAAAATGTTCGACCGAGTGCAGGAGGAAATCTCACGCCGAAACAGCAAGAGCAAAATAAAGCAAAAGGGAACCAAAACTGAGCTCGGAAAATATTCAAGTAAATACGCTCTCTCCGAATTGCTTTTCTGTGGAAATTGCGGCACCCCATACAGGCGAGTAACTTGGACTAACAGAGGTAAGAAAAAGGTAGTATGGAGATGTATAAGCCGACTTGACTACGGAACGAAATATTGCAAGGATTCACCTTCAGTTGAAGAAACCGCACTGAAAAACGCGATAGCAGGAGCTATCACACAAAAGGCAAAATTTGAAGGTGCAGATACAACCAGGATCCGCAGCCACTTTAAAATCTATCAGGCGCAACAGGAGACGAACGCCATAAATGAAAAAAAGCGACGCCTTAGTGAGCTTAAACAAAGCATAGAGAACTTAACCAATATGGACAGCGAGGCAGCACAAAATGGCGATTTTGACGAGCAGTTTGAGCGTCTGTACAGTGAAATGTACGCAATAAAGGATGAACTTAACGCGATAGAGAAACAAATGAAAAATGAAATCATGGCCAACGATACGCTTGAAGAAGTTGAAGCAATTATAGAGGGCTTTAAAAATCATCCCGTTGAATATAGTGACGTAGCAGTCAGACAACTAATTTTCTGTATAAAGATCATGTCATCTGATCAAATAGAAATTCAGTTTAAAGACGGAACTTTGGTGAAAGCGGCACTTTAGACCATCTAACTAAAGCAAAAAACAAAACTCAGTAATCTATGTTGCCACACCAAGATTGTATTACTGAGTTTTGTTTAATAAATTTATTGTAATGTATGTGATAAAATGATATGATACAATAAAAGAAAGAAGTAGTATGTGGGAAGCATCGCGTAAGGTTTGTAAAACTTTCTATTAGAGATATAGAGGTTTAAATTCAACTATTAAAAATGCAAATACATCTTTTTCGTAACCTGTTGCCACGTCGCGGCAAGCCCTTGTGGCTTGCCGCGATTTTATATTTTATATTTTATATTAAAAATCGCGGCGTTCGCCTTTCGGGTTGCCGCTCCTGTCTCGCCTTGTCGGCTCGGTCGGTGCTTCTGCCTGCGGCAGAGGTGTCCGCCGGACACCCGCACCCTAAAAAAGCTCGTTTTGCTGCAATTTCAGCTTGGAACTGCAATTGATGAGTTGCAGAAAATAAAAAAAGAGGAACTTCAAAATATGGTAGAAAGAAAATAACTGAAAACAATCTACCAAATAAGGAAGTACCTCTCAAAAATATAATAACACAAGTATCGAAGAAAATCAAGCAAATATAATCAAATATAAAACAAAAAATTGCAGGCTTGTCAATAAAGCGTCACAAAACTTAAAAACTCCGCCGATAAAAGGGAAACCACCGATATAATCTGCAAGGAATTTTTAATTTATATGACGAATTTAGTTAGCGCCCTGAAAATAAATTTTAAAGCCGCTTAACATCTTTTACATAAGCAGCACCTTCGCGTTGCCTTACAGATAATTTTGCTTGATTAAAGCTAAAAATACTTTGAACGGGCAAGTGGGGGCTACGGGGGAGCGTCAGTTCCCCCGTGTAAAATCAAATTTTAAAGCAGCAGTGTTACCGGCGCAAGTCGGTAACACTGCGGTAAACGAGAGTTAAAAAAACCAGCCGCCCTAATTGGGCGGTTCTTCCGTTTGTCAGAAAAGTGTTTTATCTACATGTAATTATTGCAACGTAGTCAACGTTGCTTCGCACCGTGACTACTACTTAAAATTTTATTTTTGCATAAAGAGTAAAGCTTTACCTGCGCCTATATATTCCCGCACAAAGAAATTTGATTAACTAAGCTTTTATGCTTGAAATCAACTTTATAATAAAAAATACTTTGAACTGGCAGGTGGGGGCTACGGGGGAGCGTCAGCTCCCCCGTGTAAAATTAAATTTTAAAGCAGCAGTGTTACCGGCGCAAGTCGGTAACACTGCGTTAAGCGAGAGTTAAAAAAAACCAGCCGCCAATTTTGGCGGCTGGTTTAGGTTTATTCGTCTCTGCCACAGCACTTTTTGTATTTCTTTCCGCTGCCGCATGGACATGGGTCGTTTCGTCCTACCTTTTCTTTGGCTGTTTTTCTAACCGGTCTGTTTGTATCGGTGCCGTCGCCGCTTGTCGCTGACGGCTTAGCTACCTGCTCACGCTTGAAAAGCACGTTAAGCTGCTGCGGCTTTTGAGGCTGTGCCTGCTGCTGAGCGGCTGCGTTCTTTGTTTGCTCGGCAATTTTTGCCTGCTGCTCCTGAAGCCGACGCTGCATCTGCTCCTGCTGCTTTTGAAGTGCTATTATGCGCCTTGGAGCGACAAGCACCATTTTTACTGTGTTTTCACGGATTGTCTCTATCATTTGGTCGAACATATCAAATCCCTCAAAACGATATTCGACAACCGGGTCGCGCTGACCGTACGCACGCAGCCTTATTCCCTGCTTAAGCTGCTCCATAGCGTCAATATGATCCATCCAGTAGGTGTCAACATTTTTAAGAAGATAGACGCGCTCCATTTCTCGCATTGTTTCCTCAGGCAGAATTTCCTCGTTGCCTTTATAAAGCTCATCTGCCTTTTCCTTCAGCTCGTTTATGAGGTCTACCTGCTCAAGCTCTTCAAGCTCGTCTGCGGTGTATTTCATCTCTGTTGAGTCTATCAGCCAACCGAGGTAGTAATCCCTCAGGCTTTCAAGGTTCCATGTGTCATGGGAGGCGTCCTCAGGGCAAAACGACTTAACGGTGCTTTCAATCGTCTGCTCTATCATCTTTACAATTTGATCCTTTATGTTTTCGCCGTCAAGAACCTGGTCGCGCTGTGCGTATATAATTTCTCTTTGACGGTTCATAACGTCGTCGTACTGCAGGACGTTCTTTCTTATTGCAAAGTTGCGGCTCTCAACCTTTTGCTGCGAGCTCTCTATTATATTTGAAAGCATTTTGTTTTCAAGCGGAACGTCGTCCGGCGCGTTCAGTCTGTCCATTATAGCCTTCATTCGCTCTCCGCCGAACAGGCGCATAAGGTCGTCCTCGGTAGAAAGATAGAATCGGCTTTTGCCCGGGTCGCCCTGACGTCCTGAACGTCCTCTAAGCTGGTTGTCTATTCGCCTTGACTCGTGGCGTTCTGTTCCCATAATGAAAAGTCCGCCTGCCTGTCTGACCTCTTCTGCTTCGTCCTTAATTTCGTTTTTGTATTTTTCGTTAAGCTCAGAGAACGTCTTTCTTGCCTCAAGGATTTCCTGATCGTCAGTGTCGCCAAAGCCCGTGGATTCGGCTATTATCTCTTCGGGTATCTGCATTCGGCGCATTTCTGCCTTTGCAAGGTATTCGGCGTTTCCGCCAAGAATAATATCGGTACCACGGCCTGCCATATTCGTTGCAATTGTGACAGCGCCCTTTTTGCCTGCCTGAGCAACTATTTCAGCCTCTTTTTCGTGGTGCTTTGCGTTGAGCACATTATGCTTTATTCCTCTGCGCTTTAGCATTGAACTGAGATATTCCGATTTTTCAATTGAAATTGTGCCTACAAGAACCGGTTGTCCCTTTTCGTGGCACTCGATAATATCATCTATAAGGGCAGAGAATTTGCCCTGCTCAGTTTTGAATATTGCGTCCGGCAGATCATCTCTTGCTACCGGCTTGTTCGTCGGAATTTCAACAACGTCGAGCTTGTAAATCTCTCTGAATTCTTCCTCCTCGGTCATTGCGGTACCCGTCATACCGGAAAGCTTTTTGTAAAGACGGAAGTAATTCTGGAAGGTTATAGTGGCAAGGGTCTTGCTCTCGTTCGCAATCTTTACCCCTTCCTTTGCCTCTATTGCCTGATGAAGTCCCTCGTTGTAGCGCCTGCCGTACATAAGACGTCCGGTAAACTCATCGACTATTATTACTTCGCCGTCCTTAACAACGTAGTCGATGTCCTTTTGCATTATTCCGTATGCCTTTATCGCCTGATTAACGTGGTGCTGTATAGTAAGGTTATCGGGATCGGTGAGGTTTTCAACGCCAAAATAAGCCTCGGCTTTTTTAACGCCAAGAGGAGTAAGCGTGGCTGTCTTTGCCTTTTCGTCTACTATATATTCAATTCCGTGTTCCTTATAATATTCGTCATTGTCCTCTTTATTGTCGATTTCCGCAAACTTTTCACGCTTCATACTGCGAGCAAGCTTATCCGCCTTTTCATAAAGGTCGGTCGATTTGTCGCCTTGTCCTGAAATTATGAGCGGCGTTCTCGCCTCGTCTATTAAAATTGAATCGACCTCATCGACTATAGCGAAGGCGTGACCCCTTTGAACCTTTCTCTCTTTATAAACGACCATATTGTCACGAAGGTAGTCAAAGCCGAGCTCATTGTTAGTGCCGTAGGTTATGTCGGCGGCATATGCCTCTTTTCTTAAATCGTTGTCAAGGTCGTGAACTATCAGACCTACGCTTAGTCCGAGAAAACGGTACAGCTTGCCCATCCATTCAGAGTCGCGGCGGGCAAGATAATCGTTTACCGTAACAATATGGACTCCGTTGCCGGTAAGAGCGTTAAGATATGCCGGCAGTGTTGCAACAAGGGTTTTACCTTCACCTGTTTTCATTTCGGCTATTCTGCCCTGATGGAGAACAATTCCGCCTATTACCTGAACAGGGAAGTGTTTCATGCCGAGCACTCTGTAGGACGCCTCGCGGCATACCGCAAATGCGTCGGTCAGAATGTCGTCAGTTGTTTCTCCGTTTTTAAGCCTTTCCTTAAGTATGGCCGTTTGACCTTTAAGCTCCTTGTCGCTCATAGGCTGATATTTGCTTTCAAGTTCCAAAACCTTGTCGCAGAGGGGCTTTATCCTTTTAACCTCTCTTTTGCTGTAATTGCCAAACATGGCTTTAAGAATATTCGCCATAAAATCATTCCTTCTTCTTTTAAATCGGAGCAGGGCTTGATAAGCTTGCCGGGTCAAGCCTGCGTGTAATTTGCCGCCGCCGCACTATGTGTCTTGCTTTTCAAAGCCTCAGCAAAGAACAATCTATGCGCTTGAAATACCGTGACGGTATTTCAGCGTAAAGAGGCGGCACATGCGCACGGAGGTGATAGCGGCTTTAAGCGTTAGTTAATATTCCGCTGCAATCCTTATAAGTATAACACATATTGATTTGAATTGCATTATTTATTTTAAAGTTTGCGCAATGTTTATAATTTGGAAATATTTTTAGCCGCTGTAATGCTAATTTCGTCTTATTTCTATCAAAATAACGGCAGTATGAGCAGGATAATAAAAAACGGAGAGCCTATTTAAAGACTCTCCGAAAAAAGCAAAGATGTGTTTGTTTGAACATATTAATACCGCTTTACTCCAAGGGCTCAAGATTATAGTCCGAAAGCTTTATATTTGTATCCAATATTGATATGCCGTGTTCAAGCGAATAAATTATAATTGAATCCCTTGTATCTCTCGCGTAAAGCGGCGCATATCCGCCCTTTTTAAGCATTTGCTGACTTTCGTCAAAGTTAAGCTCAAGTCCAAAGCAAAGCATAATTACCTTATCTCTTGATATTTTCTTATTCGTACCCTTAAGGATTTCATAGCAATACTCTCTTTTAAGTCCCGATTTGCAAACTATATCCGTCTTTTTAGCTTGCTTTCTCGCCATAAATGAGTCTATAAGCTCAGAAAGCGAACCGAAGAATATCTCCTCATCATTATTGTTGAAATATTCCTCAATATCCCGCGATTGTTTAATCTCATTAATAAGCTCGTCGGTCTTTTTTTTCATTTTCATCTTTCCTTTGCTGTAATTTGTGTTAGAATATAATTAAATTATTACAGCCCGATTGCAGAACGCCGGATTTTCGGGCTTTTATGATTAAAATTATTAATGCGAGGTCAATATGCAAAGCACAGTAAATTCCCGATTGTGGGATTATTCGTTCATATCGCCGTTGAACGACCATATTGATATAGTGCGGAATAACGCGACCAATCAGCTTATGCTGAGATGCACGGCGCCGTCCGACGCATACCCGGTTATGTGCGCTATAAGCGCTGTAAGACACGAAAATCTTATGACGGTGTATGACGCTCAAATAATCAACGGCAAATGCGTAAGCCTTTGCGAATATATAGGCGGAACGACACTTGACTATAATATTGAGCACAACGGTGAATATGATTTAAATTCGGCAAAGAGGATAATGTGTTTTATATGCGACGGGCTCGGCGCGCTGCATAAAAACGGTGTTGTTCACAGAGATATTAAGCCTGAAAATATTATGATAGATTCAAACGGAAATGTCAAAATCATAGATTACAATATTTCAAGACTTATCAAGAGCGAAAAAAAAAGGGATACGCAGATTTTAGGTACGGCAGGCTATGCCGCGCCTGAGCAGTTCGGCTTTTCGCAGTCGGGCTTTAGGGCGGATATATACGCCTGCGGCGTGCTTTTAAATTATCTGCTTACAAAAAAGCTTCCAAATGAAAATTTATATGAGGGGGAGGCTGCATGGATAATTAGCAAATGCACCGAAATTGACGAAAGCAAAAGATTTATAAGCGCCGAAGAGCTCAAAATGGCTATTATAGGAAAGAGCGCCAAAGACCCGAAAAGGCAGGCCGACAGGAATTTCAGACCGTTGCCCGGTTTTCGCGGCAAGAGAGTTTTTCCGAAGATACTCACAACAATATTAATTATCTGCTGGATATTTGGGCTTTTCGTATTTATAAACGGACTTCCGATGATATTAAAATGGAGTCAAAGCCTGCAGTGCAAGCACTTTATAACGGCGTCAGTATTATTTGTATTCTGGTCGTCATTGCCGTATTTCCTTTTTGGGGACATTTTTAAAATGTCAGAAAAAATATGTCCGGGCAATCCTAAAAACGGCAGGTATATATTGAATGCGCTCGGAATAATCAGCTTTGTCTTAGGCTTCATACTGTTTGTTATAGCTATAAGGCTTTAAAGCAGATTGCGCAAAAGCTTAAAAATATGTTCTGCGCGAGGGTCTTCGTATTTACGAATATATTATAGCATATTGAAAATAAAAATTGTATGCTGTCGGCATACCAAAGCAAGAGAGTAACCATGTATTATAATTACAAGGTTACTCTCTTTGTTTTCGGATTATTTTATCTCCTGCTCCAGAGCGTCAAATTCGGGAGTGGAGAAGAACTCCCCAAGGGTGATGTCGAGTCCGTCACAAAATTTCTTTATAGTGACTATAGAAATATCCCTTCGGGAGCTGTCCATCATGCTGTAAGCGGTGGAGGGCGTCACTCCGGAAAGAGTAGCCAATCCGTTTATATTCAAATGCCTTTCGCCGCACAGCTGCCTAAAGCGCATAACTACAATATCCTTGACACTCATAGCATCACCTCAAAAATATTGTATAAAAGTATACGCTGCCGCATATACGCACTTGCGTAATTATTGTTTGTATGATATACTTTATTTATTCGGTGCATTATCCGTTTATCAGATAAATTAAATGATATTTTGTGTAAATGCAGTGAAATAAAAAATACTTAAATTTTCAGGGGGTATATATGAAATGAAAAAGGTTATCGGTTATATTACTTTAATATTTGTTCTGCTGTTGTTCTGCGCTTGCAGCCATGACGGAGAAGTGAAAGTACCTATGGATTCATCCTCAGTAAAGGGTGAAAATTATAAAATTGTTGCGGAGGATTTTGAAAAAAGCGGCTTCACGAACATAAAATTTGAGACGATTGATGATTTAATAATAGGTTTCTTAGTTAAAGACGGCGAGGTTGAAAATGTTTCTGTCGGAGGAAACAGGGAATACTCGTCTGATACATGGGTTCCGGCTGATACAGAAGTAATAATACGCTATCATGTGTTCCCGGAGGATGAAGAAGAAACGATGTCTCAAAACAATGAGGAAAAAACCGAAGCGACTACCGAGGCTGATGAAGAAACATATCCTGAGGAGACGGAGGAGGAAACGGAGGCGGATGTTTCGGATGATACAAAGGATGAAAGTGATGACGATGAAGAGATACTAACGGTTGAAAACTGCGAAGAGCTTGCGGAAATACTGTCTATTAAAGATAGCTTATGCGATGAATATATTAATTTTGCGGAAAAATACGAAGGAAGAACAATAGAATTTGACGGTCACATTGATTATTTGGTGAATCACGGAGATTACAAAACAAGATACGATATTCTTGTGACAGCGGGTGATTACGACCCGGATTCACAAATAGGACCGGTATTCAAGTTTGAGGACGTCGGGATTTCTGATTTGAATTTGCAGGGCGAGGCATTTGAAAACGAGATAAAGGTCGGGCAAAACGCAAAGATACGAGCCAAGGTAGATAATTTCAATGAAATATCGGAGCTTTTCTTTCTACAACCCGTATCGCTTAAGGAAAGGTAATAAATTAAGTTAAAAAATCAAGCAAACAGACGGAAGCGGTTTAATTTTTAACGCTGCCGTTTTGGGCGAAATCATATCGCCTAATATTTTAGATAAGGATTAAAAAATGAGGAGGAAACATCATGAAAAAAGCAGTAAAAAAAATAGCGGTGCTTATGCTTGCCTCAACAATGGTTTTATCATTTGAAGCATGCGGAGCACCTGCGGCAAAAACAAACGGCGACGCTTCCTCGTCGTCACAAAGTCAGGCAAGCTCCGACGACAGCCATAGCACCCCGGACTCGTCAAGCTCACAATCATCGCAAGCAGATGAACAATCAGAAGAGAAATTAGGCGAGTTTAAAACTGATGCGACGATAACAGAAACTGTCTTAGTTGATGAAAAGGGCGTAAAAATTACAGCAACAGGCTTGGAATATACAGATTATTCTGCAGAACTAAAACTTAGTATTGAGAACAATAGCGGAAAAAAACTATCATTTGAAAGCGGAGGCCTTGCCTATTGCGGTAATGCTGTTAATGGTTATATGATTGAGGACGGCTACTTAAACAGTGAAGTTGGAGATGGGAAAAAGGCGAATGAATCTGTTAGCTTTAGTTTTCAAAATATGATGATATATGGAATAGACGAAATTGCTGATATAGAGTTAGGAATCGAAATATCATCTGACGATTATAAAACTTATATATCACCTGTTACGAAACAAGTAAAGACATCTGCGTTTGATAATTATGACTACAGTGTTGATTATTATCAGGAAAGAATAACAAGCCGCGCAGCTATGAATACATACGATTATACAATTACTCATTTTTCAAAGGATAGCCTTTATGATGAAAAGGGCATAAAAATGCTTTCAAACGGATTAATGGTGAATAAGGACGGAGAAACAGCCGTGCTTTTGGAGTTAGAGAATACCACAAGCAGTGCCGTAAAAATAACCACCGCTAATATTGTTATAAACGGTTTAGTTGTTGATACTTTTGATTTTTCATATGATGAAATTAATGCCGGAAAACGCAGTATTATAGATGTAAAAATTTCATCTGCATTAAAAAGTGAATTTTGGGATGTTTATGGCATAAAAGAAATCGGAAGCATTTCATTTGCTATAAAGCAGAGTGATCCTGACGGAAATTATATAGCGGATGAGAAAACAATTAATATTGTTGTGCCTGGAATTAAGGCTGAATTCGATTCAACCGGAAAAGAAATATATAACAAGGATGGCTTTAAGATTATTTCCAAGGCTGTTATTGAAAGTCCATCAGACTATTTATCAAATATGTATGCAATGTTTATTGTTGAAAATAAAAGCGGAAAAACGATTTCCATTGATGATCAAGATGATAGTCTTTCCATAAATGGTGTTATGTCAGATTACATCTTATTTTCAGAAGAAATTGAAAATGATACCATTGCTGTATTAAAAA
Organism: uncultured Clostridia bacterium; assembly: GCA_947595635.1. Classification (GTDB taxonomy): domain Bacteria; phylum Bacillota; class Clostridia; order Oscillospirales; family Acutalibacteraceae; genus UBA7067. Next base: position 5,469 of record CANQEU010000045.1, on the reverse strand, counting down.
TCGAGCTTGACGAATCTTCACTTAAGGAAAATAAAATTACTTCAGCCGCTGATATAAAAGAGATTGAAGTTGGACTTGAAATTGAAGATGATAATGATAATGTTGATGAGCCGACAATAAAGGTTTCATATGAATGATATATTTACCTTTATCAAAATTGAAAAAGTAAATATTTAGAATAATAATTTGGATATGCACAATATTTCCGTTCTGATTTATCGACGCAGATGTATAGAGACAAGCCCGAAAAGGTGGCAAAAGTCATCGAGGATTTTAAAGAGGATGTAGAAAAGCTTAAAAGCTAATGATAACAATTAAATTTATATGAGGAGGAAACAACATGAAAAAAGCCGTATCATTTACAATGGTCTTTGTTCTTGTATTGTCATTAATTTTTTCCGGCTGTTCAAGCGCCGATTCGCAATATTTGGGTACTTGGACGGCGACAAAGGCTGAGCATGAAGGGAAAACCTACACTATAAGCGAGCTTGAGGGAATGGGGGATAAATCTCTTAGTGACTTCAGGTTTGTTATTGCCGAGGATTCAAAGGCTTATCTGACTGCCGAGGGAACAAAAATGCCCCTTGAATGGTCTAAAACAGATAATGGAATAAAGCTTGGCGAGCGTGAATTAAGCTTTGTCGACGGTCAATTTCAAATGGAAAATAACGGAGTGACTGTTTTCTTTGAAAAAACCTCTGACAGTCAGGACATACCAACTGAGTAAAAAACAGGCTGAGCCGAACGCGGCTTTATCAGCTTCGTATCGGCTCGGCAAATAACAGAGGAGGAAAAGTTATGAAAAAGATTATCGGCTTTATAGCCGTTTTGCTCGGATCGATATTGATGATAGCGGCAATCTTTTTGCCCTTCGCGTCAGCGACCGGCGATTACAGAGAGTATCTTGAAAACAATCCGGATATGTCTTATGCAGGCGATGTTCAGATGAAAAACGCAGACGCAGCGGACATATCGCTGTTTGAATTTGGCAGAATATATCTTGACGCTACAGCAAACCCGATCACACAGCCGTTAGCCGTGATATGCCTTGCGTTACTTTCCGTGTTCGCGCTGTTTGTTGTGCTTACAACGCTGTTTTCAATTTTGAGAAAGGCGATACCCGTAATTGTTTTCGGCATTCTTTCTGCCGGCTTATTCAGCACTTTGAAATGGGATTTTGGCGACAGGGGAGTAATAAATACAAATTACGATTGGGGCATTGCGCAGTATTTTCTCTACATAGGAGCGGCTGTAGCCGTTGTCGGCGCGATAGTTCTTCTTGCGGCAAAAATATCCGAAAAGAAAGCAAATGCCGGCAAGGAAATATCCGCTCAATGATAAAGCGCTTAGAGCGCAGGGCTATACATAAAGCCTGATATTGAGGCTTAATTATATTAAATTGAAAACGGCTTTGTCCGCTCGTTAAAATGAGCAGGCAAAGCCGTTTTTATTGTGCCTTAGCAGAAGCCCTTGCTCTGCGTGTGCAATTTTTATTCCTCTGCGCTCAAGCCCTCAACGCACGCCTGAACAGCCGCAACCGCAACAGGCCCCGCCGTTGATATTCCAAAGTTGCCGTCCTCGACCGCAACGGCAAAGGCAAGCGGAAATTCCTCGTCGCGTACAAAGCCTACCATCCACGCGTCGTTGTTGTCCTCACTGTCGGAAACCTCTGCCGTTCCCGTTTTTGCGCATACCGTAAGCTCTCCGCCAAACATATAATCACCGTAATTGCTCGTTACGTTGTACCTCATCATATCGTTAAGCCTTTGCGCAATATCGCTTTCAAGCATTGCTGTGCCGTTTTTCTCGGAGGTATACTGCTTTGTAAAATCTCCGCCGCCGATATGCTCAACATAGTATGGCTCCGCTCTGTTTCCGCCGTTTGCGATAGCGCTCATCAAAATGCACATCTGCATGGGATTTGTAAGGTCGGTGTATTGCCCGACGCCGCTCCACGCAAGGTCGTTTTCTTCGGCGTCCTTTACATCATAGTGACCCTTCACGGTCGGTGAATGTCCCACATTGAAGCTTGAATTAATGCCCATTTTGTTTGCCGCCTGCGTCATTTTATCCGGGCCGAGCTCCGCTGCAAGCTGCGCGAAAACAATGTTGCAGGACTGCGCAAGGGCGTCGTCTATGCCTATAGTGCCGTGGCTTGACATACAGCTGACTTTTTCTCCGCCTATTATGGCGCTTCCGCTGCATTCAAACGTGCGGCTGTCAATATCGGGAATATTCTCAAGAGCCGCCGCGGTGGTGATAAGCTTAAAAATAGAGCCGGGAGTATAGGACGAGGAAAGCACCTTGTTAAGATAAGCTCCAACGTATTCGTCCTCGTTTTCCTCGGTTATTTCGGGCGGATCTTGCGGGTCATAGGTTTTACTGCTTACAGAGCAAAGCACCTCGCCTGTTTTGTAATTCATAACGACTACAGCGCCCTCCATTCCTCCAAGAGCCTCATACGCCGTTTTACAGGCGTTGCTGTCGATTGTAAGCGTTATGTTATTTCCGCCCCTGAAGGTTTCGGGCATTTCAAGCCCCCAAATGAAGGAATATCCTGTAAGCTCAGAGCGATAAACGCTTTGAACGGCGGTTGATATATTAAGACTGTTGTCGCCCACAACGTGCAGGGTGGCAAGCCTTGTGTCGTAATCGTCGTTATATACTCTCTCTCCGTCAACATTCTGCGCGAGCACAACTCCGTTGCGGTCGAAAATCTTTCCTGCCTTTTCAAGGCCGCCGTTGCCGGATGTGTGCCAGTTATATATGTGCTGTACCCAAGAGCCGGAGTTTATGCTGATGTTTGCCGTAAAAAATATTATTCCCGCAAAGAAAAGCAGCACAAGCACAAAAACAAATATTGAGCGTGTTCTTACCTGTCTCATTACATATCCACACTCCTTAAGTGAATATAAAGTATACAAACCGCGGCAGCCCTCTCAAAGGCTTAAGGGAAAAATAAAACGAGGGGGGAAAGGCTGCGCGCGATTAAGAAATCATCTTTTTCTTATAGAATATGTTCTCTCGTCAGCCGCTTTAATGAAAGCCAGAAGTCCCCAGCAGGCTATCATACTTGAGCCGCCGACGCTGACAAACGGAAGCGTAACGCCGGTAAGCGGAAGTATATCCGTCGCGCCGAAGATGTTAAGAGAGGACTGCAAAACGAGAAGACCTGCCGCGCAGCAGGCTGAAATCGAATAAAAAGTAGAGCGGCTTTTAGTTGTTATTGCTCTTGAATAGAAGAAAAGTCCGCCGATAGCGATAGCGATAGTGACAGCGACGATAAGCCCGAGCTCCTCGCAGACAAGGCCGAACACAAGGTCGCTTTCCGACGCGGCAACATATTTTAAATAGCCGTTGCCGAGGCCGCAGCCGATAAGACCGCCGCTTGCGGCATATGTAAGCACTCTTGCTGTTTGGTATCCCAAATCGTCCGCCGTTTCAAAGGCTCTGCCCCAGGAGGAGAAGCGAGCGGCAATATAAGGCTTAAAGCGCAGTATAAACAAGCCGCCGAAAACAGCGCCTACGGCAGACACGACAACCGTTTTATAATCGCCGGAGCGAACAATAGAAATCATAAGGAATGTGCCGAAGAAAATAAGCGCGGTGCCGAAGTCGCTCATTATAAACAATGCGCCTATACATATTGCAGAGAAAATGATAAAGATAATAAAGTTTTTTCTTGTCTGCAATTGGTCGAGGGCGGACGCGCCGACGAAGATGTATGCGATTTTTACAAATTCGGACGGCTGAACCGAAACTCCGCCAACCATTATCCAGTTTGCGGCGCCGCCTCTTACAGAGCCGAACACAATATTTATCAAAAGCAAGACGACGGCGACAGCCATAATTGCAAGCCGCCACTTATTAACTCTGTCGGGATTTTGCAAAAATTTTATCATAAAGCAGAAAACGCCCATTCCGATGGCGCAGGCTATTATCTGAACATAGGTCTGATGCAGCCCCTGTCTTACCGACAGCATAACGCCTATAGACGTTAAAAACAGGGCAATTCCCTCAAGCTCGAAGCCGACCCGTTTAAACACCTTTGTCGAGATTATGTAAAACGTCCAGGCGACAGCCATAAATACGGCGAATACCAAAAGGGGCTGAAAATCTGTCGCTTCAATAGAAAGGCACGCCTCCGTAGCCATAAAAAGGGAGAAGATTGAAATAAGCATCATCAACGCGAACGGCGCGATGCCCTCCTTGCTGCCCTCCTTTTTATAAAACCACGAACGGTTCACATCGGTATAGTCCTGGGCTCGCTTCAGCACAAAGGTATCCTTGCCGATTCTTATTTCATCGTTAATATATATCGGCGTTCTGCCCTGAGTTTTTTGCTCGTTTACATAAGTTCCCGTTTTTGAGCCGGTGTCGCTGATAAACCAGCCCTCCTTGCGCCGCAGTATAACGCAGTGTTCTCTTGAAACAGCAAGATCGTCCGATATTACAATATCGTTTCTCTTTGCTCTGCCAACCGAGTTTTCCCAGCACAGAACAGGCAGTATTTGACCGTTGGATTTATTTTCAAGCATTATAAGCGGCTTTTCGTCTCTGCGCTGACGGCGCATTGATGAATAGCACTGAAACACCACAACTATGCCGAGTAACGGAATAAGTATTCTCAAAACGACAATGGCGATGTCTGTTATAACCTGTATATTCAAGGACTGCAAAAACGAATCCAAAATGCAAGCCTCCTTTTAATTATATTTAAAGTTAAAGGATACCGTATTTAAAATGATAATATAATTAATCACATCAAAAGTCAATAAAATTTGTGTAAACAAAAGGGGGAGAGGAAAAAACGGCATATAAGGGCAAATGATACAAATTAAATACCAAACAAAAATTTAAATATTTTTTATTTAAGGACTTGCAAAAAAATTGCGCACGTTATATAATAAAGTACAAGCATAAGCTGTGTTCGTATATGCGGCGAAACAGCGTTAAAATATGGCTTGAATTAGGTTATAAAAACCATTGCTTTTGTGGTTTTTTATAATAAACTGTGCTAATTTTGCATTATAATTTTAAGGAGGTTTTGAAATGTTCAAAAAGCACGGCAAGATAGTCAGCGTTATACTTTCCGTTGCGCTGATACTTTCAATGTGCTGTTTGCAGGCTGCTGCAGCCACAGATCCGGGCGAGACTTGGTATGTAGTTGGTGACGCCTCTCTTTGTGGTCAAAGCTGGGTAACAGGCGCAGCTGAAAATCAGATGACTTTTAATTCAGAGTCAGGACTTTATGAAAAAACATTCTATTCAGTAGGCAATGATGACACAAGCGATGCTAATCCTTTCTCATTCACGTTTAAGGTATCAAGCTGCACAGACGGTTCATGGGATAACGGTACATCGTATCCTGCGGATAACGTAATGGGTGTTATCAGCAAAAAGGATGACGTAACAATTACTTATAATCCTGTAAGCCATGAGGTTGACTGGACAAGTAATTCAAAAACC
>CANQEU010000044.1 GCA_947595635.1 uncultured Clostridia bacterium | reverse complement strand
TCGGTGGGTAATGAGGTTTTATTCATAAACAAAAACTCTGTTCTGAAAAGACCTACGCCCTCGCCGTCAAATTTAACGGCTTGCGCCGCGTCATCAGGCTCGCCTATATTGCAAACAAGCTGATATATTTCTCCGTCGGCAGAAATTGTGGCTTTGCCTCTGAAGCGTTCAAGCTCTTTTTTCTCACGCATTAACTGTTCACGTTTTGCATTATAGTGTTCAAGCTGTGCGTTGTCTGGAGAATTAAGTATTTCTCCGTTACTGCCGTCAACTATTACGGTATCTCCGTTTTTTAAAGCATTAAACAAATCCGGAACGCCCATAACGGCAGGTATTTCCAAAATTCTTGCAAGAATTGCGCTATGTGAAGTCGTACCGCCCGTTTCTGTAATAATGCCTGCTATGTTCTCCCGATTTATCCCTGCTACCATTGAGGGGGTAAGCTCTTTGACGGCAAGTATAGTATCCTTTGGAGCGTTGCCTATATTTACCTCCTCAATTCCGAGAAGGATTTTCATAACGCCGGACTTTATGTCGCGTATATCGGCGGCTCTTTGTTTAGTCAATTCATCATCTGTCGATGAGAAAATGGTTATAAACATATCGCAGATATTCTCAAATGCAGCTTCGGCGCACTGTCCGTCGTTTATGAGCTTTTCCACTTCGCCGATTAGATACGGATCTTTTACTATACTGATATGACCAAGTATAATTTCCGCATCGGCTTCGCCTGCGGATGCCCTGAGTGCGTCGGCTTGTTTTTGCGCGTTTTGGCAAAATAGCTCGACAGCACCGTTAAGACGCTCTGTCTCTGCCTTAATGTCAGTCACTTTTTTTGGTGTATATTCAAGCGAGCATTCTTCAATAACAAGTATCTTTCCAATTCCGATACCGTCTGAAACACCTGTTCCTTTGAGCATATTTATCACCTCGCATTTATTTTTGTAAAGCAAACGGTCGTTTATTCGCCAAAACCGCTTTCAATAAGCTTGCCGGCCTCTGCAAGTGCTTCGTTTTCGCCCTCGCCGTCACATATGAGTTCTATCTCGCTGCCGCATTTCATACAGGCAGCCATTAAATTAAGCGTGCTTTTGGCGTTGTAGTTGTTGCCGTTGAAGCTTATCGTTACATTGCACGGATATTTCCCCATAGCTGCGGAAAATAACGAGGCGGGACGCATATGAAAGCCCTGAGCGTTTGAGATTGTAAATTTTTTCGAGATCATAATAATTACTCCTTTTGATTTAATTATTGAAAATAAAGAATATCACTTTTAATATTTAATCGGATTCTTTTTTCGGGCGTTTGAGAATTGCCAAAAGAAGCATTCCCACAACAGATCCTATAATTAAGGATAAGAAGTACATAAGAGGATTTCCTATTGTTGCAATTACGAAAATTCCTCCGTGCGGAGCCATAAGGGTACAACCGAACAGCCATGAAAGACCTCCCGCAACAGCGGCACCCACTGCACAAGCGGGAATTACCTTTAGCGGATATGAAGCGGCGTAGGGAATGGCACCTTCGGTAACAAACGAAAGACCCATAATATAATTGACTATACCGCTCTTTCTCTCGTCGGCAGACCATCTGTTTTTGAAGAAGGTTGTTGAAAGCGCGATGACTATCGGCGGAACCATACCGCCTATCATTACAGATGCCATTATCTGCCAGCAAACCTGTTGAACGGCAGGATCTGTGGCGGATGCGGCGGTTGTAAGCATACCGGTTCCGAATACATAGGCTGCTTTATTGAACGGGCCTCCCATATCTATCGACATCATAGCGCCGAGAATACAACCGAGAAGTATTCCGAAATTATTCTCGCTAAGCCAAGTAAGACCGTTATTAAGACCGGTATTTATAATGCCCATTATCGGGTTTACCGCACACATCATTACTCCGACAATTCCAAGACCCGACAGCGGATAAATAAGAACCGGCTTTATTCCTTCAAGTGAAGAGGGCATTTTATCGCAAAGCCTTTCAACACACTTCATGATAAAACCGGCAAGGAATCCGGCAAGCAAAGCCCCCAAGAATCCGGAGGGTATGGTTTCAGCGGCGGCAGGGTCTGTGAATGTTGCGCCGTTTGAAGCAAGAAGTCCTCCGACAATTCCTACAAGGATACCCGGTCTGTCGGCAATGGACATAGCGATAAATCCTGCAAGTATCGGGAGCATAAAGTTAAACGCGTATCCGCCTATGGTTTTAAACCATGCTGCCGCAGGCGTTACCGTGCCGAATGCGCTGTTTCCGGCAGCTTGAACTCCGTTTGCCGAGTCTATAAGGAAGGCTATTGCTATAAATATTCCTCCCGCAACGACGAATGGCAGCATATGAGATACACCGTTCATAAGGTGCTTATAAAGCTTTCTTCCGATACTTTCGTCATTGTTGCTTGAAGCAGACTGATCGGCTTTTTGATTTGAGTGAAAAACAGGTGCTTTTTTATCAACGATTATATTTATTAATTCCTCCGGTTTATGTATTCCGTCCGCAACCTTTGTTGAATAAACGGGCTTTCCGTCAAATCTTGCAGTTTCCACACTTTTATCCGCTGCAATAATAATTCCGTCGCATTCTGCTATTTCTTCAGATGTAAGTACGTTTTTTGCTCCGCCTGATCCGTTAGTTTCAACTTTAATTGTTATGCCCATTTTTTCTCCTGCTTTTTCAAGAGCCTCGGCAGCCATATAGGTATGGGCTATTCCCGTGGGGCAAGCTGTTACAGCGAGAACCCTGAACGTGCCGTTTTGAGTTTCGGCATTTTTCTGTTTGTTTTCTTCTGGGAATTTCTCACTTTCCTTTTGGTCAATAAGCTTAAGGAATTCTTCAGATGTTTTTGCCTTTTTCAGTTTTGCCGTAAATTCCTCGTCCATCAGCATCTGCATCAGTCTTGCAAGAACTTCAAGATGAACATCGCCGTCCGTGGTTGCTGCAATCATAAATAAAAGCTCGCACTTTTCCCCGTCGGGAGAATTGTAATCTACACCGTCGGGTACGGTTATGGCGGCAAGCGAAGGCTTTTTTACCGAACTGCTTTTGGCGTGGGGTATCGCAATTCCCATACCGATTGCCGTTGTACCCATTTCCTCTCTTTTAATAATTCCCTCACGGTAAGCGTCTGTATCGTTCAAATTTCCGCATTTGCTGTGCAGTGAAATAAGCCTTTCGATAGCCGACGCTTTGTCTTTTACGGACGCTCCGATTTCAATGCTTTGTTGGCTTAAAAGATCTGTAATTCTCATAATTAAACCTCCTTAAAATTATTTTGAATTGAGTAAATTAAATATTTCGTTGATTTTTTCCCTTGTGGCGAGTCCGCTTGAAAAGGCGGTTGCATTTCCGCAGGCTGTGCCGAGCATAAATGCGTAAGAATAATCATTTGTTTGTTCATATCCTGCAATAAAACCTGCTACCATTGAGTCGCCTGAACCGACAGTGCTTATTACCTTTTCATTAAGTACGCCGGAATTGTATTTGCGTCCCGTTTCATCGAATAATACCGCGCCTTCGCTGCCGAGAGAAACTATGACGTTTCTTGCTCCCATTCTTTTTAATTCGCATACATATTTTTCAATGTCACTATCGTTTTTTATATCAGTATTGAATATTTCGGATAATTCCTGTTTATTTGGCTTTATCAAAAACGGTCTGTGTTTCAGCGAATCTGTAAGGAGCTTTTTGGCGGCGTCGATCACTATGCGAACATTGCGCCCTTCCAATCTTTTCAGTATTTTTTCATACGAATTTGACGGAAGGGTATTCGGTATGCTGCCGGCAATAACTATCGTATCTCCGTCTTTGATCATATCTGTTTTTCTTAAAAGTGTTTCAAATTCCTCCTCGCTGATGTTCGGCCCCTGGCAGTTGATTTCGCTTTCCTCTTTTGCTTTCAGTTTAATATTTATTCTTGAAATACCGTCTTTTAATCTTATAAAATCGGTTTCAATACCCTTAAGATGCAAATCATCTTCGATAGCTTTTCCCGTGAATCCTGCCGTAAAACCTATGGCTTTATTTTTTATGCCGAGTTCTGAGAGTATGCGGGATACGTTTATTCCTTTTCCGCCTATGTGGTATTCCTCAGAAACTGTTCGGTTTGTAATTCCCGGTATAAAGCTGTCAAGCCGAACGGTGTAGTCGATAGAGGGATTTAATGTAACTGTGTATATCATGGAGTCACCTCCCTTATTACGGTTTTGTCGGAAAATTCGTCGCAAAGAAGTTTGTCGGTTATTATACAGCATTTTTTCAGAGGAGCAAATGTAATGGGAAATACTTTTCGGAATTTACTGTGGTCGGCAAGTACAAAGGAGATATAGCTTTTTTCTACTGCTTTTTCCTTTATTATGCCTTCCTCAATATCGGGAGTTGTAAATCCGGCTTGTATGTCTATACCGTTTGTTCCTATAAATGCCTTTGTGAAATTATAATTTGATAGGCTTTTTATACTTTCAGAACCTATAACTGCCGCTGTTACCGCTTTTATCCTGCCTGCTGTGATATATGCGTTAAGCCCTTTTGCGAGGAGCTTTTGTGCATGGATTATTCCGTTCGTGACAAATACGGCTTTTGTATTTTCAATAAAATCTATCATTCGTGCCGTAGTCGTTCCGGAGTCGATATAAACGAAATCTTCATCGTTTATCAAAGCCGCAGCATATTTTGCTATACTGCTTTTTTCATCGGGCATCAATATTTCACGGGTCGGGACTGCCTGTTCGGAAACACCTTCCGTCGGTTTTATGGAAACCGCACCTCCGAATACTTTTTTTAGTTGTCCCGCATCGTCAAGATTATTCAAATCACGGCGAACGGTAGACTCTGAAGTATTAAGTATTTCCGAAAGCTCTGTTACAGTAATTGAACCACGGCTGTTCAATAAATTAAGTATTGTTCGATGTCTTTCTGAAGTAAGCATTTTCAATCACCTCTTGATTATATTATAGTCCAAAATCAATCAAAGTCAAGCATAAATCATCAATTATTTTCAAATTTACTAAAAATTCATAAACTGTTCATATTTATCGCTTATAACATAATTGTAAACAGTCAAATTTAATCAAAATATGATTTAGTATGCTCATTTGATTGGAGGAATATTATGGACAACAATAAATATCTGAAATTACTTTCCGAGAAATACCCTACGGTAAGTTCTGTTTCAAGGGAAATAATCAATCTTACCGCTATTCTTAATCTTCCGAAAGGAACAGAACATTTTATGAGTGATATACACGGTGAGTATGAAGCCTTTTACCATATTTTAAATAACTGTTCGGGCGTTATAAAGGAAAAGGTTGATATGCTTTACAGCGACACAATATCAGAAAGTGAGAGAGAGGAAATTTGCACTATAATTTATTATCCGAATGAAAAATTAAATTTGATAAAAAAAGAGAGGGGGATAAGCTCCGACCGTTACAGAATTATCATAAATCGAATGATAAAAATTGCGGGAATTTTATCATCAAAATATACACGCTCTAAGGTGCGTAAAGCTATGCCGAAAGATTATGCCTACATTATAGACGAATTACTTCATGCCCAAAAAGATGAGGATGATAATCAGGTTTTATATCACCGTAAAATACTTGATACTATCATAAATATAGGTGCAGATGATTTTATTGTTGCGCTTGCGGGACTTATAAAGCGGCTTGCTGTTGACCGTTTGCATATAGTCGGGGATATTTTCGACAGGGGAGCGGACGCAGATAAAATACTTGATCTGCTTATTGAATATCATTCACTTGATATACAATGGGGGAATCATGATATGTTATGGATGGGAGCAGCATCGGGAAATGAAGCGTGTGTTGCGAATGTTGTTCGTAACTGCATAAAATATAGGACAGTGCGTATACTCGAAAGCGGATACGGAATAAGTCTTAGAAAGCTCACGCTTTTTGCTGAAAATAAATATAAATCAGCCGACCCCATGAGCGCAGCAATGAAAGCTATATCAGTTATACAATTTAAGCTGGAAGGTCAAATCATATTAAGACGTCCCGAATACGAAATGAACGACAGACTTTTGCTTGACAAAGTTGATATGGAAAACGGTACGGTAATATCGGAAGGAAAGAAGTACAAGCTGAACAGTACAGATTTCCCGACTGTTGACAAAAATTCACCCTATGAATTGACGGACGATGAAAAGAAAATAATTGATGAACTGAGAGAGTCATTTATAAACAGCAGCAGACTGAAACGACATATTACATTCCTATTTGATAAGGGCAGTATGTATAAATGCTTTAACGGAAATTTACTTTATCACGGCTGTGTTCCTCTTGATGAAAACGGGAATTTTTTCGGAATAAGACTTTTCGGAAAAGTGTTTAAAGGCAGAGCGTATTTTGATGTTGCGGAAAAAATCGTAAGACGCGCATATTTCGGAAATAACAAAAAAATAGAAGATATTGATTTTATGTGGTATTTATGGTGCGGAAAAAAGTCACCTTTATGCGGTAGGAACGTCAAAAGCTTTGAGCGTTGTTTTATAGACGACAAAGCCGCATGGGAGGAGGAAACGGATCCCTATTACCGCTTTTATCGTATGGAAAAAATATGCAATATGATTTTGCGTGAATTTGATATGTATTCCCCGTCTTCTCATATTGTAAACGGGCATACACCGGTTTTGACGGCGAGAGGGGAACAACCGATAAGAGCAAACGGAAGGCTTATTGTTATTGACGGAGGTTTTTGCAGAGATTATCATGAAAAAACGGGAATAGCAGGATATACGCTTATATACAATTCCCACGGTCTGAGGATCAAGGCGCATCAGCCGTTTGAAAGTATAGAGAATGCTATGAAAGAGAATAGGGATATTCTTTCAAGCTCCGAAAATGTTGAAACGGAAAATTACAGAATAATGGTAAAGCATACCGATAACGGCAAAAACATACAAACGGAGATAAATGATTTGTACGATCTGCTTGAAGTTTACAGAAACGGGGAAATTGACGTATAAGACAGTAAAAAATTGTGATACGTTTTTTGTTTTAAGAGGGCAGCATAATATGGGAGCATTAAAAGATATGGACTTAAAATGCGAGCGGCAGGTAAGCCGGCAAGACGAAAGGGGAAAAGCAGCCCAAAGCTGTATACGGAAGATGAAAAAAGCTCATCTCAAAATCGTTTCGGAGTATGTATTAGCGGTACGCTGAAAATAGCGGAATACACATAATACATTGACAAAACAAGGGGGAAGTTATACTATATAAATGAAAATTTGATGATTGCTTAGATAGGTAATTAAATATTCTTCTTTTAAATTGTTTTGAACATGGAGGAAAAAGACGGTGAAGGATTATAACCGCAAAAAGAGAAAAACAAATTACAGCTTTTTGATTTTGTGCTTGATAGGTGTGTTCTTGGGCGCCGGCATTGGAATCGCGGCAGGATATTTTTTCCCCGGTCTGTTTGACGTCGATTTTGGCGAATTGATATTATATCTTTTACTGTTAGTTTTTTGCTTGATTATTTTCTGGCTGGTGCAGAATATTTTGCATGAGCTTGGCCATCTTGTGTTCGGCTTGATAACAGGATATAAATTTTCTTTATTCAGAGTAGGCAGCTTTGTTTGGGTCAAGACCGACGGTAAAATAAAATTAAAAAGAATGTCGCTTGCAGGAACTTCAGGGCAATGCCTTTTATCTCCTCCTGATATGACAGACGGCAAGATGCCTTATGTTCTTTGCAATCTCGGCGGAGTTTTGATGAATCTTATTTTTTCGCTTATTGCCGTTTGCTTGATTTTTGTATTCTCAAATTTCCGATATATATCAATAGCTTTAATTCTTTTTGCCTTAGTCGGAATAATTTGCGCGCTTTGTAACGGAGTGCCGATGAGGACAAATATGATTGATAATGATGGTATGAACCTGCTCTCTATATCAAGAACGCATAGCGGCATACGCTCCTTTTGGATACAGCTAAAGGTAAATGAAATGTCGGTAGCCGGAAAACGTATTAAAGATATGCCGCAGGAATGGTTTAAAATTCCGGCTCGCAGCGAGCTTGTAAGCAGTATAAATACGGCTATAGCCGTATTGTATGAAAACCGTCTTATGGATATGCACCGCTTTGAAGAGGCTGCTTTATTTATAGATGAGCTTTTGTTATCGGACGATATTAATGTGCCGGGACTTTATTCCGCTATGCTTATTTGTGACAGCGCTTACTGTGAGCTTGTCGCCGATAAGGATAACCCCGATATTGGCTATTTGTTCGACAGTCGGCAGCTTGCCTTTATGAAGAATATGGCTTCTGCGCCCTCCGTGCTGCGAACTCAATATGCCGTTGCTCTGCTCTATGAAAATGATATGGAAAAGGCGAAGCGGTTAAAGGGCAAATTTGAAAAATGCGCTAATACATATCCGTCTGTCGGAGAGATAGTCAGTGAGAAGGAGCTAATAAAAATTGCGGATGAAATATATATTTCAAAAATAAATAATTCTGAGGTGACAAAAAATGCTTAAAGCAGAGCTTTTAACAAAAATGCTGCCATATCCGGAAAAGGAGGACAGGAAAATTTGGATTTATCTTCCCGAACGCTCACAGGACGAAAAGTTGCCGGTTATATATATGACCGACGGGCAGAATTTGTTTGACGATGACGCAACGCCTTACGGCTCATGGGGCGTTATTGACGCTGTTGAAAACGAGAGGGCAAACGGCTTAGGCTCGGCTGTAATAGTCGGCGTTGACAACGGGAATGTTTACCGTGACAGCGAGCTTACTCCAAATAAGATTGGCACGGTGCTGCTAAGGGAGCAGTTTAACGATATATTTAAGCCGGAGGGAGAAATATTTGACGACTTTTTAATAAATACGGTTAAGCCGTATGTTGAAAAGAATTTTCCTGTATTGACAGGGAAGGGGAGCGCCTCTGTGTGCGGCAGCTCCTCGGGCGGTTTACAGGCTTTTTTCACGGGAATGGAGCACTTGTTAATGTTTTCCTGCATAGGTGCGCTTTCGCCGGCGTTTTTGATATATTCAAAGGAGGACTGGACAGCTTATCTGGAGCCGAAAATCAAAGGCGATATGCCGTATCTGTATATTTATACAGGCGCAGACGATCTGCTTGAAAAAATGATTTGCAACGGAGTGGAGATGCTTTCTCCGCTGCTTGATACGCTCGGATACCCTTATGATAAAAAGTGCGAGGTCATTATGCTTGAGAATAAGCACAATGAAACTGCATGGAGAGAGATTTTTCCTGATTTTCTAAGGACGGCTCTTTCTCAGATGAAGGAAAACTGAGTTGGTGAACATATGCTCGCTTCGGGGCGGCGGCTGCAAAATCCCGCCCTCGGCGGGATTTTGCCCTGCGCCGTATCGCATTGAGCCTGAGCGCTCAACGCGATACGGCGCTTTCGCCGCTGCCGAAGGCAGCGGCTGCCGCCGCCCCGTAATACGAATTAGAATTTACAGACATAAAAAATCGGTTCGTTCATCTTGAACGAACCGATAAATTTTAATTAAATCATTCCTTTTCGTTTCTAAGGTCGAGAATTCTCTTTGCCTTGCCCTGAAATCGTTCAAGCGATTTCGGCTCGACCAGCGTAACCTTTGTCTCAAGTCCGAGCACGCTCTTTAATTTGTCGTGGATAGACTTTTGCAAAGACTGTAAGCCCGAAAAATTATCGAGCAATTCACCGCTGACAAGCTCAACCTTGACCTCAAGATTATCCTTAAAGTTAGCGCGGCGAACAACAAGCTGATAGTGCGGCCCGATATGCTCCGTGCCGACGAGTACGCTTTCAATCTGAGTCGGAAATACGTTCACACCTTTGATTATAAGCATATCGTCAGTTCTGCCCATGGTCTTTGCCATTCTTGCGTGCGTTCTTCCGCATTCGCATTTTTCGTATGAAATCTTAGTTATATCCTTTGTCCTGTATCTTAAAACAGGCATTCCCTGTCGTGTAAGCGTTGTTACAACAAGCTCTCCAACCTCATTTTCGCCAAGTCTTTCTCCTGTTTCGCTGTTAATTATTTCAGGCAGGAAGTGATCCTCGGCAAAATGCATACCGTTTCTCGCCTCACAGTCGCCGCTGCATCCCGGCCCGCCTATTTCGGTAAGTCCGTAGTTGTCCGACACTCTTACGTGCATATTTCTCTCTATCTGATCGCGCATTTCCTCTGTGCAAGGCTCGCTGCCGAGTATTCCGAGGCGCAGCTTGTAAGCGCTCATCGGATAGCCGTCCTCCTTCATAGCCTCGCTTAGATAAAGAGCATAGCTTGGCGTGGCAACAAGGCCTGTTACCCCGAAATCTCTGAACATCATAAGCTGCTTTGCGGTGTTTCCTGAGGACGCCGGAATTACTGTAGCGCCGATTTTCTCAAGACCGTAATGCAGTCCGAGAGCGCCTGTGAAAAGTCCGTAGCCGAAGCTTATTTGTATAATGTCCTCCGCTGTTGCTCCGCCTGCTGTGGCAACCCTTGCGACACAGTCGCTCCAGGTGTCGAGATCCTGCCTTGTATATACCCCTACAGTCGGCTTACCCGTGGTGCCGGATGATGCGTGTATCCTGACAATATCCTTCATGGGTACCGCCATCATATTAAACGGATAGTTGTCGCGAATATCGTCCTTCGTTGTAAACGGTATGTATTGTATATCCGACAGCGATTTAATTTTCTCGCCGCCAAAAACTCCGGCTTCGCTTAGCTTCTTATTGTAAAAGCCGATATTGTCATAGCAGTATTTTACCATTCTTTTCAGCCTTTCAAGCTGGATAGACTCTATCTCCTGCCTCGGCATTGTTTCAATATCCTTTTGGAAAAACATTGTTATTCTCCTCGCTTTGGTAAAACAGATTTAATTTTAAATTAAACGCTTTTCAAACGCCGCGGAATTTTTGCGGCTTATGCCTGTGCCTTAGCTTAAAGGAGCTGAGGCACGGGCATTTAAACGGATTTTATACCGTTTGCTTGAATTCGTCAAATAAAGCGTCAATTTCCTTTTGATTTTTGTTTTTGGTAACAAGGCTTGCAAGCGGCACCTCAATAAGACCGACTAACATTGCAATAGCGCCCCAGCTTATCGGAGACGCAAGGTTGAGCGGAAGTGATTTTGCCCAATCGGTAAGCGCCGGGAAAAGTCCGAGATTGAAAAGAACCATTGACACAACGGTTATACAAACGCCCGTGAAAAAGCTCAGCCAAACCGAAGCTCTTGTTATTCTTTTTGAGAAAAGACCGTACATAAACGGTGCGAGGAACGAGCCTGCAAGCGTGCCCCAGGAAATTGACATAAGCGCGCTTATATTTATTCCCATTGCATTAAGGTCGTTTTTGAATATAGCTATTATTACGGATATGATAAGGAAAACGGCAATGAATATCCGCATAATAAGAACCTGCTTTTTCTCTGTAAAGCCCTTCTTTGAAAAAGGCTTTATCATATCAATGGTCAGAGTCGAGCTTGATGTAAGCACAAGGCTTGCAAGCGTAGACATAGAGGCTGACAGCACAAGAACGACTACTATGCCGAAAAGTATATCCGGCACCGCTCTTTGAAGTATTGCCGGAACAATAGAATCAAAGTCCGGGCTCTGATTTGAAAGGGTGGCTATCTGAGTTTTTCCTGCCTCGTTTGTAACCGTGGCAAACAGTCTGCCTAGTCCTCCGAGGAAGTAAGAGCCGCCGGCTACCACAACGGCAAAAAGCGTGGAAATAATAGTTCCTCTCTTTATAGCCTTTTTGTCCTTTATTGCATAGAACTTCTGCACCATCTGCGGAAGTCCCCATGTGCCGAGGGATGTGAGTATTATAACCGCGAAAAGGTTAATCGGATCAGGCCCGAGCAGCGAGCCGTATGCGCCGGTCTCACCGCCTGCCGTCGGTATAAGCGATAGGTTTTCAAGAGAAGCCGTAAGTCCGCCCTGATTTGTAAGAGCGCAGACTATTACAGCGATTATACCGAAAAGCATAATCACGCCCTGAATAAAATCGTTTACGGCAGTAGCCATATATCCGCCGAGGATAACGTAAATAGCTGTAAGCAGAGCCATAATAATTATCCACACGTTGTAGTCAATGCCTGAAAAGGCAGAGGCGAACAGAGTAGAAAGACCGTTATAAACAGACGCCGTATATGGAATCAGGAATAAAAAGACAATTAGAGCAGCAGCGATTTTTAAGCTCTTTGACATATATCTTTTCTCAAAAAATTCCGGCATTGTTGAAACGTTAAGCTGCTTTGTCATTCTGCGCGTTCTGTCGCCGAGAATAACCCATGCAAGCAGGCTGCCTATAATGGCGTTACCAATTCCTATCCAGGTTGCCGCGACGCCGTAGCTCCAGCCGAACTGTCCGGCATAGCCTATAAATATAACGGCTGAAAAATAAGATGTGCCGTATGCAAACGCCGTCATCCATGCACCGACATTCCTGCCGGCAAGAACAAAGTCGCTTACATTATTTGTCCTTTTTCGGCAATATACGCCAATTACTATCATCATCAGAAGATAAAGCACCAGCGTGACCCACATAACCATAATATGTATTTCCTCCTTACTTTTGCGCTTTAAAGTTATATATCTTTAAAGCTTGAAACGATTAAATTATACCACAGATAATAAAAATATCAAGAATTATTTAATTATTTTGTCATTTTTAACAATTGAATTTCTCCTTTTGGTACAAACTGCAAACGCAGTCATAACCAAAGGAAAACGACAATATATTTTAATTGTTAAATTGAATAAAATTGAGGACAAGATTATAGTAACAATTCATAATAAGACATTTTCCAACAAAAATTGTTGAATAAACGATAGACTTTTTTTTCTCAATGTTGTATTATTATTTCATATGAACTTCATTTAAAAACCTACATCTACAGAAGTAAATATTTAAATTGCAGGGAGGACAAACAATGCAAAAGAAGATAAGCACGCTTCCCTTCAACGGTACTGCCGAACAGGAGGAACAGTTGAAGAAAATAATTGAAAAGCATAAGGGCGATCCGGGTGCCGTTATGCCGGTTTTGCAGGAGGCGCAGGGCGTTTACGGCTATTTGCCGAAAGAGGTTCAAATTATGATTGCGGAGGGACTCGACGTTCCGGTTGAAGAGGTTTACGGCGTTTCAACCTTTTATTCGCAGTTTTCTCTCACCCCGAAGGGAAAATACAACATTTCGGTCTGCCTTGGCACCGCATGCTATGTAAAGGGCTCAGGAAAGCTGGTTGAAGAAATAACAAATCAAATCGGCATAGGACCTGAGGAATGCACGGAGGACGGAATGTTCTCTCTTACGGCTTGCCGCTGTATCGGCGCCTGCGGACTTGCGCCGGTGCTTACCGTGAACGATGAGGTTTACGGCAGACTTGAGCCAAAGGATATTGCCGGAATTATCGAAAAATACCGCGCCTGATTTATGAAGGACCTATCGCTGTATGCGCTTGAGCTTGCCGAAAATTCGCTTGAGGCGGAGGCAGACCTTGTTGAAATAAGCCTTAAAGAGCTTGACGCGGCATTTATATTGGAGGTGTCCGATAACGGCAGCGGCATATCCGGTGATATGCTTGATAAGGCGGCGCTTGCCGGATACTCCACAAAGGGATGCGGCAGAGGCTTCGGATTGTCCGAATTAAAGACAGCCGCCGAAAAAACCGGCGGAAGTCTTAAGCTTGCCTCGGAAAACAGCAGGGGAACAAGAGCAACGGCAAAATTTATTAAAAATGAATTTTGTCCGCCTATGGGCGACATCGCCTCTACCGTCAGACTTTTGGCTGTAAGCAGACCCGACTCCGATTTTTTGCTCAGACTTTCGTCGCCGCGCGGAGAAAGCCTGTTTGACACAAGAGAAGTAAAGAATACGATAGGTTCGTTATCAATAACATATCCTGAAATATCAATATGGATAAAACAATATTTAGAAGAGCAGACAAAACTAATATTTGGAGGTGCAGCAGATGAAATCACTTGCTGAATTACAAACAATACGTGAAAACACAAGACTTCAGCTTAATTTAAGGCACGAACGTCCTGATAACATATCTGTTAAGGTGGGACTTGCAACCTGCGGTATTAATGCGGGAGCAAGGCAGGTGCTCAGCAAATTTGTGGATGAGCTTGCCGAGCGCAGAATTGAAAACGTGACGGTAACCGCAATGGGCTGCGTTGAAAAGTGCGATAAAGAGCCTATAGTTGAGGTTTTGATTCCCGGAGAGGAAAAGGTAACCTACGTTAATATGACGCCGGAAAAGGCGGTTAAGGTTATACAAGAGCATATTGTAAACAAAAAGGTTGTCGCCGAATATACAGACGGCGCATCGGTGTAAAGGAGGAAAACAAATGTATCGTTCCAATGTGCTTGTTTGCGGCGGTACCGGATGTACCTCCTCAAACAGCGGAGAAATAATAAAGGCTCTGGAAAGAGAAATTGCGGCAAAGGGACTTGAAAACGAGGTTGAGGTAGTAAAAACGGGCTGCTTCGGACTATGCGCCCTCGGCCCGATTATGATCGTATATCCGGAGGGCAGCTTTTACAGTATGGTAAAGGTTGAGGATATTCCCGAAATAGTTGAAGAGCATCTTCTTAAGGGAAGAATAGTAAAAAGACTTTTATATCAGGAGACGGTTGACGGCGACAACATCAAGTCGCTTAACGAAACTGCATTCTATGCAAAGCAGCAGAGAACAGCGCTTAGAAACTGCGGCGTTATCAATCCTGAGTGTATAGACGAATATATCGCGATGGACGGCTACAAGGCGCTTGAAAAGGTTCTTACGCAAATGACGCCTGAAGAGGTTATTGAAACCGTAAAGGCTTCCGGACTCAGAGGCAGAGGCGGCGGCGGCTTCCCGACCGGCGTTAAGTGGAGCTTTGCGGCGGCTCAGCAGGCGGATCAGAAGTATGTTTGCTGTAATGCCGACGAGGGCGACCCCGGCGCATTTATGGACCGTTCAATACTTGAGGGCGATCCGCATACTGTTTTAGAAGCTATGGCTATAGCCGGATATGCAATCGGCTCGTCACAGGGATATATCTATGTTCGCGCAGAGTATCCTATCGCTGTTGAAAGACTTCAAATAGCCATTGACCAGGCTCATGAGTATGGGCTTCTCGGCAAAAACATTTTCGGAACGGATTTCAGCTTTGACGTTCAGCTTAGACTTGGCGCCGGCGCGTTCGTATGCGGCGAGGAAACCGCGCTTATGACCTCTATCGAGGGCAACAGAGGCGAACCGAGACCGCGTCCGCCGTTCCCTGCGGTAAAGGGCTTGTTTAGTAAGCCTACTATTCTTAACAACGTAGAAACCTATGCGAATATTTGCCAAATCATATTAAAGGGAGCCGACTGGTTCAGCGGTATGGGCACAGAAAAGTCAAAGGGAACAAAGGTATTTGCCCTTGGCGGAAAAATCACCCATACGGGACTTGTTGAGGTTCCTATGGGAACTACCCTCAGAGAAATTGTTGAAGAGATAGGCGGCGGCGTTCCCGGAGGAAAGAAATTCAAGGCGGCTCAGACGGGCGGCCCTTCCGGCGGATGTATTCCTGCCGAGCATCTTGATATTCCTATTGACTACGATAATCTTATCTCAATCGGCTCTATGATGGGCAGCGGCGGTCTTATCGTAATGGACGAGACCACCTGTATGGTAGATATAGCAAAATTCTTCCTTGAGTTTACGGTTGACGAAAGCTGCGGAAAATGTACGCCATGCCGCATAGGAACAAAGAGACTTCTTGAAATGCTTGAGAAGATAACGTCCGGCAACGGCACGATGGAGGATCTTGACAAAATGGAGGAGCTTTGCTACTACATAAAGGATAATGCTCTTTGCGGTCTCGGACAGACAGCGCCGAACCCTGTTTTGTCAACAATGCACTTCTTCCGTGACGAATATATTGCGCACGTTAAAGATAAAAAATGCCCTGCCGGCGTATGTAAGGATCTGTTGCAGTATTCAATCGACGCCGACAAGTGCCGCGGCTGCACAGCCTGCGCAAGAGTTTGCCCTGTCGGAGCGATAAGCGGAAAGGTAAAAGAGGCTCACGTTATAGATACAACAAAGTGTATCAAGTGCGGCTCTTGTATGGAAAAATGTAAATTCGGCGCAATTTCAAAGGGTTAAGAAAGGAGTGTGGAAAAAGTGGATATGATAAACATTAAAATCAACAATATTCCCGTAAGTGTTGAAAAGGGTACAACTATTCTTGAGGCTTGCAGGCAAATAGGCATTAATATTCCCACACTCTGCTTCCTTAAGGATATAAACGAAATCGGCGCTTGCCGTATGTGCGTTGCGGAGGTCAAGGGCGCAAGAAGCCTTGTTGCCTCATGCGTGTATCCTATTGACAGAGAGGGTACAGAGATATTCACAAATACAAAAAAGGTGCAGGATTCAAGAAAAACAACTCTTGAGCTTATTCTTTCAAATCACGAGAGAAAATGTCTTTCCTGCCCGCGCAGCGGCTCGTGTGAGCTCCAGACTATGTGCCATGAATTTGGCATCGACGACGAAACAAAATATGAGGGTGAAAATCCGGAAGTTAAAAGGGATGAATCCACCCTGCATCTTATAAGAAACAATAACAAATGCGTTCTCTGCCGCCGCTGCGTCGCAGCCTGCAACGAGCAGTTTGTCGGCGTTATAGGCGCGAATAACCGCGGCTTTGATACGGAGATAGGCTGTTACTTCAATAAGGATTTGAACGAAACCTCATGCGTATCCTGCGGTCAGTGTACTGCGGTATGTCCTACAGGCGCGCTTGTTGAGCGTGACCAGACGGCT
The DNA here is from genome assembly GCA_947595635.1 of uncultured Clostridia bacterium. Lineage (GTDB taxonomy): Bacteria > Bacillota > Clostridia > Oscillospirales > Acutalibacteraceae > UBA7067. The sequence continues at coordinate 889 of CANQEU010000044.1, read as the reverse complement.
GAGGTGTTTGAGGCTATAGCGGATCCCGAAAAGTATGTTGTTGTGCAGACTGCTCCTGCAATCAGAGCAACGCTCGGCGAATGCTTTGATATGCCTATCGGCACAAACGTAAAGGGCAAAATGGTAACGGCGCTTAAAATGCTCGGCTTTGACAAGGTTTTTGACACCGATTTCGGCGCGGATCTTACTATAATGGAGGAAGCAAACGAATTTATAGAAAGAGTTAAAAACGGCGGCACTCTGCCGATGATAACCTCCTGCTCACCGGGCTGGGTAAAATTCTGCGAATATTACTACCCAGAGCTTCTTCCTAATCTTTCAAGCTGCAAGTCGCCGCAGCAGATGACAGGCGCAATTATAAAGACATACTACGCTGAAAAAGAGGGTATTGACCCGAAGAATATAGTAGTTGTTTCGATTATGCCGTGTACCGCGAAGAAATTTGAGGTAAAGCGTGACGATCAGGACGCAGCCGGACTTCCGGATGTTGACATAGCGCTCACCACAAGAGAGCTTGCGAAGATGATAAAGGCTGCTCAGATACAGTTTGCAAAGCTGCCTGACAGCGACTTTGATCCGGCGCTTGGCATAACGACCGGCGCAGGCGCGATATTCGGCGCAACCGGCGGAGTTATGGAGGCAGCTCTGCGTACAGCCGCAGACACGCTTTCCGGCAAATCTCTCGACGAAATCGAATATAAAGAGGTAAGAGGAACCGACGGCATAAAAGAGGCAGTATATAATGTTGCCGGAACAGAGGTAAAGGTTGCTGTTGCAAGCGGACTTACAAACGCCGCTAAGGTGCTTGACAAGGTTAAATCAGGCGAGGCGGATTATCACTTTATTGAGATAATGTGCTGTCCGGGCGGTTGTGTAAACGGCGGCGGTC
>CANQEU010000043.1 GCA_947595635.1 uncultured Clostridia bacterium | reverse complement strand
CAAGCAAAGTTTTTTAGCTTAAATCGGTGCTGTGAAGCACATTTACCGGCATAAGGCTTCATTAAGCAAATTTTCTTTTGCTAAAATAAAAGAGTAAATCGCAGACGCTTTCGGGCTTCTGCGATTTTATTTACCGATAAGCCTATTTTTGATTTTGCGCTTTTTGGCGCAGGCAGACTATGACCGCGGCTTTGCAGACTTGCGCCGGCAAAGCTGCTGCTTTAGAATTATGTTTTACATGGGGGAGCTGTCGCTCCCCCATGACCCCACCTGCTCAAGCAAAGTTTTTTAGCTTAAATCGGTGCTGTGAAGCACATTTACCGGCATAAGGCTTCATTAAGCAAATTTTCTTGTGCTAAAACAAAAGAGTAAATCGCAGACGCTTTCATGCTTCTGCGATTTTACTTTATAATTTTTACTTTTTAATTTTACTTTTTATCGTAGTTATCAAGAAACGAATGCTCCACTCCCGACGACTTATACCCCACCATTGTATCAAGGCACACAGAATGAATGCTGTTAAATATGCTTTTTTCTATATTGGGGTTTGTCTTTTTAAGAGTCTTTATAAGCGCCTTTATCTCCTGACGTTTTGACGGCTGCTCACCGCTTCCGCACCTTTCGGCGTTCTCTGTAAAGCGGCATGCACATCTGATAAAGTCAAGACCGTTGTATCGCTTCCATGCAAGGATAGAATCCTCTCTTATGCAGTACATCGGTCTTATAAGCTCCATACCGTCAAAGTTTGTGCTGTGAAGCTTTGGCGGCATCGACTGCAATTGTGAGCCGTAGAACATTCCTATCAGCGTTGTTTCTATTACATCGTTAAAATGGTGACCGAGGGCTATTTTATTGCATCCAAGCTCCTTTGCTTGTTTGTAAAGGTATCCTCTCCGCATTTTCGCGCATAGATAGCACGGGGATTTTTCAGCCGAGTTTGCTACCTTGAATATATTTGTTTCAAACACCTTTATCGGTATATGCAAAAGCTTTGCGTTGCTTTCGATTTTTTGCCTGTTTTCCTCGTTATATCCGGGATCCATAACTATATACTCAAGCTCGAACGGTACCTCGCTGTATTTATTAAGCTCCTGCATAAGCTTTGCCATCAGCATTGAATCCTTGCCGCCTGAAATGCAAACGGCTATTTTGTCGCCTTCGTTTACAAGCTTATAATTCTTGACGGCAATTATAAACTTATTCCATATATCTTTTCTGTATTTTTTTATAATGCTTCTCTCTACAAGCTCGTATTTTTCAAGCTCTCTTCCCATAGGCGTCTCCCTGTGTAGTTTAATGCTTTTTACTTATGCTTTGCGCTGGCTTTCCTTTGGTATAGTATCATTATCCCAATCAAAAGTCAATGCGCGGGGCGGCGCTCTATCCCGTGCCGTGCACGGAATAGACTCGCCTTATTAAATTGCTTTCAGCAATTTAATAAGGCGAGCGTGCGCTGCCGGCGGCAGCGCACGGCGCCGCCCGCCGAAAGCGTTTTGCATATTAAATCCCTGAACCGCAGTCAGCGCCGCCGCTTAAGATTTCTTTTTTTGCAGGAGAAGCTTCGCTTCTCCTGCAACTCATCATTCTCGAACAAGGAATTTTTCTTAATTAAGCTTTTATGCTCGTAAATCTACTCTTAAATAAATAATTTTTAGCAAGCGGGTGGGGGCTTACGGGGGAGCGTCAGCTCACCCGTTTAAAATCTAACTTAAAAGCAGCAGGCAGGTCGCCAAAAGGCGGTCTGCCCGTGAAAAAAGATTAATTATGCGCTCAAATATGTGAAATCGGATTAAAACTTTTATTTACTTGCAATCTGTGAGCAGGCTTTGGGGTTGCAAGGGGCGTTTAGCCCCTTGCATAATAGATAAATATAAAACCGCAGCTTTACCGGCGCAAGTCGGTAAAGCTGCGGTAAACGAGAGCCTCGTCAAAAATAAGTTTTATCTATCAAGCCTTGACTATGCCAACAACTAATTTCTGTATCAATATAGCGTCGGCTACGCTTATGTCATCGCTATTGTCAACGTCTGCGGCTATTAAACTGTCACCGCTCAGCGTTATAATGTTGACGATGTGCTTTTGCACCATAATTGCGTCAGATACCGTTACCTCGCCGTTATTGTCGATGTCTCCGCGGAGAACTGTTTTAGGATACTCTATAGGCAGCTCTATTCTCTGACCGCTGTCATCAGTTGACCTCTTCTTTATTTCACCGTAAAACTTTTTGTCGTTCTCGACAAAGCCGTATAAATACCCGTTTGAGGTGTCGGTAAGCGTGTAAACGTTTCTGTCATTGCTGCCGTCGATACCGATAGCGTTGACGCCGTTTGGCAGCGAATAGTAAATATCATTTCCGACAAGCTCCAGTCGGCTGTAATTGTCGGTATAGTAGCTGTTGCTGTTTAAAACTTTCCAGCGTGCGCTGTCAAGCGCCGACGGAATTGTGCTTACCTTTTGCGTTTTATAGCTGCGCTTTTCAAGCATTGATTTATTTTTTGTTTTATCATAAGCGGCATAAACCATATCGTCGCCTGAAATAATTATCTTTGAATCTATTTCGTCCCAAAATCTGCCGCTATATGTAACGTCCGAAACATCAAAATCAGTTACCCAGTTATTGTGACCTGTAGCTGTTATTTCTTTATCGGTGCATAAAAAGTTTTCATGCATTACTCTGCCTATCAAGTCGCTTATCGGATCATCATATGTAACATCTATATGATAAGACTTGCCGCCTACCGTAACAATATTCCAAATATGATTCATTATTTCACTTGAAGCAAATCCGCAAGGAATAGACAATCTTTTAAGTATTGCTTTATACGCAAAGCTGTAGCCCTGACAAACAGAGTGCTTATTAACAAGACAACCGTAGGCTGTGTATACAAACGGCGACACTTCACTGCCTTCAACAAGAACCTCTTGTGCATATTCGCAGTTTGTTGCAAGATAGTCATGAACAAAAAGCAGCTTCTGAAAATCATCGGAATATTCTTCTGCTTCGGCAACTACTTTGTCTATTGCCTCGTTCAAAGGAATAATGTAACTGTCCTTTTCCGCTTTTGTAAACAAATAATTCGGCGTAACACTCAGCACGATTTTTGAATTATAGCTGTATCTGTATCCGCCCTTGTATTGCACAAGCTCAGGATATTCGTATCTTATATAATCCATTACGCTGCTGATCTCATCATTAGTGGCGTTAAAAGCAGAAACATCTATGCTTTCATCAAAATTTGATATGCCATTTACCAGTTTGTTTATCAGCGCCTGATTTTCTCCGCTTGCGATTCGGGCATCGGAATAAGCCGAAAGCAATTCCTTCGATGAAACACGAGAAGGATCGACGTTGATGTTCGCCGTGGAAATATTAGCGTCGTTTTGATATGCCGATGCTCCAAAAGCCGACGCAGTTATGATTGACAACGAAAAAGTAACGCATAAAATTTTTTTGAATACGTTTTTCATAAAATCACCTCTTATAAATAGAATAACATCACAGATGTATTTTTTCAATAACGATTTTTAAAAAATTCTTCTTAAATTAATGGAAAAGCAAATTCAGGAAAACCTGCATAAGCTCAAGGCTAATAAATCACGATATAAAAGTTTTGTGTGACTATAAATTGCAAATACAAGCGGGAACTCATAACAAAAGGGCGACAGAGAAAATCTGCCGCCACAAAATAATTTGCTTTTACTAAAATTATTCCTCTGTTGTCTCTGCCGGAGCTTCAGCAGCCTCTTCTGCCGCCTCTGCCGGAGCCTCAACAGCTTCTTCTGCCGCCTCTGCCGGAGCCTCTACAACCTCTTCTGCTTCCTCTGCCGGAGCCTCAACAACCTCTTCTGTTGCCTCAGCCGGAGCTTCCTCAGTTGTCGCTACAACCTCGTCCTCCTGCTGAGCCTGCTGCTCCTTTGCTTCCTCAAGCAAAGCTCTCATTGAAAGGCTGACTCTCTTTTTGTCAAAGTCAATGGCTGTTATCTTAGCGTTTACAACCTGACCTACCTTAAGCTCGTCCTGCGGCTTTTCAATTCTGCGGTCGGCAATTTGAGAAATATGGATAAGTCCGTCAATACCGGGCAGTATTCTTGCAAATGCACCGAATGATACCATTCCGACTATCTGCGCCTCAACAACCGTTCCGACAGGATAATCTCTCTTGAGTATCTCCCAAGGATTGTCCTCGCTCTTTTTGTAGCCGAGGGATATGTTGCCCTTTTCTGTATCTATGTCCTTTACATAAACTTCAACCGTGTCGCCAACATTTACAACCTCTGAAGGATGCTTTATTCTGCTCCATGAAAGCTCGCTGATATGGATCATACCGTCCACGCCGCCTATGTCAACAAACGCGCCGTATGACGTAAGAGATTTAACAACGCCTGTGTAAACCTTGCCAACCTCACAGTTTTTCCAAAATTCTTCTCTTATTTTGTCGTTTTCTTCCTTGAGGACGGATTTTATGGAACCAACAGCCCTTCTCCTTCTTTGATCAACGTCAATTATTCTGAAATTGACCTCTTTTCTGAGAAGCTCGTCAAGCGAGTCGTTTCTTGAAAGCGTTGCCTGTGAAGCAGGAACAAAAATCTTTATTCCGTTTGACGCAACCAAAACGCCGCCCTTTATAACGTCTGTAACCGTACCGCTCAGAACCTCGTTTGACTCCGAAGCCGCAACGATATTGTCCCAGCCCTTTAAAGCGTCAATGCGCTTTTTAGAAAGCATGATAACGCCTTCCTGGTCGTTAGTACGCATTATGAGCAAATCAAGGGTATCGCCGACCTTTACAAGATCTTCAAGCTTTGCGTTGGGATCGTTTGTAAATTCTTCAAGCTTAACAATGCCTGACTGCTTTCTGCCAACGTCAACCAAAACCTCATTTGGGGCAACACTCAAAACTACGCCCTGTACCCTCCCATCTGTATTTAAACTTTTGAGATTCTCCTCGAGCATCTCTGCAAAGTTGCCTTCTGCATTTTCTTTGTTTGTTTCACTGGAATTGTTTAAAATCTCTGTCATATTATCCAGTACCTCCTTTATTATCCTTGCCGGCGCGGACGCCCCGGCAGTTACGCCGATTTTTTGAGCATTCAGAACCATATGCGGCAGAATGTCGTCCTTAGTTTGTGCAAGCACTGTATTTTCGCAGCTGCTCTTGCAAATATTGTAAAGCTTACAGGTGTTAGAGCTGTTGCGGTCACCTATGACGACCATAAAATCAGAGCTTTGCGACAATTGTGCGGCTTCTGTTTGCCTATCAGTCGTAGCATTACATATTGTACCAAAAAAATTTGCATTTGTATACACCTTTTTTATCGTTTTCAAACATTTTTCCCATAATTTTATGTCAAAAGTTGTTTGAGCGACTACAGAAATAGGTTTATTTTTCAAATAAGGAAATTTAAATGCAAGCTCTTCGATTTCTTCCGGCGATTTAACCGTGTGGTTTTCACCCGTGCAGTGATTTTGTATACCTATTACCTCTGGATGATTTTTGTCGCCGACAATCAAAATTACATCTCCGAGCGACGACCTTTCCCTTACCGTCTTGTGTATTTTTGCAACAAACGGGCAGGTTGCGTCAACGCTCTTTAGCCCAAGCTCATTTATTTCGTCATAAATATTTCTTCCTACCCCGTGACTTCGTATTACAACGGTTTCGCCGCTTTCAACCTCCTTCGGCGAGTTTACTATCCTTACTCCCTTGTCCGCAAGCTCGTTTACCATCTGTGCATTGTGAATTATCGGCCCGAGCGTGCAAACCTTTTCTCCGCTGTTTACAAGACGCCAAACTATGTCTACAGCCCTGTTTACTCCGAAGCAAAAGCCGGCAGTTTTTGCAAGTTTTATTTCAGTCAAAATTTCACCTCAGAATTTATCGTGTTCTCTTATATCCGCTATCTTTTCAGCAAGTATCCTCGTGGCTTCTCTAAGCTCCTTTCCGCTGCCCGTTGAAACGCCGAGCTGCCGGCAGGTGAGCGGGTCGCCGTATGTTATCCTGACCTTGCCGAACATTTTTATTCTTCCGCCCTTACCCGTTATACAAGCCGGAACTATCGGCACTCCGCTTTGATAAGCGAGCATAACTGCGCCTGCTCTCATTTTTAAAAGCTCGCCGTTTAAGCTTCGCTTTCCCTCAGGGAAAATCCCAAGTATCCTGCCCTGCGCAAGAAGAGATTGTGCATTGCCTATGGCAACGGAGTCTCCAACACCGCCTCTGTGCACAGGGAACGCTCCAAGCGCCCTTATAAGCGCGGAGAAGAACTTATTTTTAAAAAGCTCCTCTTTAGCCATAAAATAAATCATTCTTTTCTGACCTATGCTTAAAAGCACGGGGTCTGTATACGACTGGTGATTGCAGGCGAGAATATACGCGCCGTCCTCCGGTATGTTGTTCCTGTTTTTTATTTCATAGCGGTACAAAATCTTGAATACGGGAACGCATACTACCCTTGCTATTTTATAAATAAACGGATTTTTTTCCTTCATTTTATACCCTCTTTATTTTATTTTTAATCCTGTCTTTTCAATGATTACAGATATTATTTTATCGGCGGACTGCTCAAGATCAAGCTCCGTTGTGTCAATAAGAATACTGTCGTCAGCCGGCTTCAGCGGCGCAATCGCGCGGTGAGAGTCCTGATAGTCCCTTTTTATTATCATCTGCAAAACCTCGTCAAAATCAACGGCTTCGCCCTTTGCCGCAAGGTCTGAAAGCCGCCTCTTTGCACGGCATTCCGGTGAGGCTGTGAGAAAAATTTTTACATCGGCGTTCGGCAAAACCACCGTGCCTATATCACGCCCGTCCATTATCACGTTATATCTTTTTGCCATATCGCGCTGCAAACCGAGCAAATGCTCGCGCACCCTTGGAATAGCTGATATTTCAGACGCAGCCGCGCCCATTTCGGAGCTTCGTATATCGTCCGAAACGTCCTCGCCGTTTAAAAAAACTCTCTGCTCGGAATCAATATATTTAAGCTCTACCACGCTGTTATTCAAAAGCCTTTCAAGCTCGTCGCCGTTATATATGTCTGTTTTGCTGCGCCTTCCGTATAATCCAAGCGTGCGGTAAAGCGCGCCGGTATCAACATATATAAAATTCAGCCTTTTTGCCGCAAGCTTTGCTATTGTGCTTTTGCCTGCTCCGGCAGGGCCGTCAATCGCTACCGAAATCATTATTAAAACTCCTCCCTGCTTAACGCCGACGCTCCGGCAAGCGCTCCGGTTGAAAACGCAATTTGTAAATTGTAGCCGCCGGTATATGCGTCAACATCTATTACCTCGCCGGCAAAATAAAGTCCGCCGACAAGCCTCGAGCCCATCGTCTTTGGGTCTATTTCGCTTGTTTTTACGCCGCCGGACGTCACTATAGCCTCGTCTATCGGTCGGAACGACGACGGCTCAAGCTCAATTGCCTTCAAAAGCCCTGCAAGCTCCCGTCTGCTCTCTTTTGTTATTCCGTTGCATTTTTCATGCGGATTTATTCGCGATAAGTCTACTATAACGGGAATCAGCTTTGCCGGCAGAAGCTTGCAAAGCGAATTGACAAAATCCTTGTTGCGAAACTCCTCAAAATCACGCACAAGCCGTTTGTCGAGAGCGTCAATATCAAGCGCCGGCTTTAAATCTATAACAAATCTGTAGTCAGAAATTTCTCCCTTTTTCATATGCGCCGAGGCGCTTAAAACAAGCGGGCCGCTGACGCCGAAATGCGTAAAAAGCATTTCTCCAAGCTCAGAGAAAACAGGCTTTTTGCCGTTTTTGTAATAAACTGAAAAATTTATATTTTTAAGCGAAAGTCCCTGAAGTCTTTTGCATATGTCTCCCCTGCATTCCATAGGAACAAGCGAAGGCTTTATATCGGTGACCGTATGCCCTGCGCCTTGTGCAAGAGCATATCCGTCCCCCGTTGAACCGGTCAGCGGATAAGAAGCGCCGCCGCAGGCTATTATAACGCTGTCCGCCGGTATGATTTTTCCGTTGTCCAAACGCACGGCAATCACTTTGTTTTCATCAATAATAAGCTTCTCCGCACGGCTTTGAGTAAGAATTTTGCATCCGCTGTCAGAAACCGCCCTTACAAGCGCGTCCACAATATCGCTTGCCCTGTCCGAACAAGGGAACACACGGTTGCCCCTCTCGGTTTTAAGAGGAACCGCGTGTGATTCAAAAAAGCTCATCGTATCATCCGGCGTAAAAAAGTTTATCGCGCTGTATAAAAACCTGCCGTTAGTAGGTGTTTTTGATATTACGTTGTCGGGCGTTGAGTTATTGGTGACGTTGCACCTTCCCTTGCCCGTTATCATCACCTTGCGGCACGGCTTTTTATTCTTTTCGATAACACATACCCTCGCATTGCCCCTTGCCGCATAATACGACGCCATCATTCCGGCGGCTCCGGCTCCTATCACAACGATATTTTTGCTCATTTCTTTTCCTCGTTGTCGTCACGTCCCCTGACTATTTCCGACGTTTTGGCATATACGTCATACTTGTCCCAAAACGTCTCAAGCCGCTGGAACGTTTCTTCAACGCTTTTCTTGCGCTCAAGAACCGTTGCTACTATAAGCGCATTGATAAGGCTCAGCGGCGCAACAAGAGAATCAACGACTGAAGCCATATCGCTGCGTGCAAGAAGAACATAATCGGCAGGCTCTACAAGCGGTGAAATAAGGCTGTCTGTAATTGCGATAACCGAGGCGTTCCTGTCGGAAGCGAACTTCATTCCCTCAACCGCCGTTTTTGAGTAACGCGGAAAGCTTATTCCTATTATCACGTCGTTTTCGTTTATATGCAGCAGCTTTTCATATATCTCTATTTTACTTGTCGTGCTTACAACACGAACATTGCCGAATATCAAATCGAAATAATACCCAAGGAAATTAGCAAGCGCGGAGGAGCTGCGAACGGCAAATATATATATGTTCTTTGCCTCAACAATAGCCTTGACCGCCGCGTTGAAATCCTCGTGCGACACGTCCTCTATAGTGCGCTTTATTTTTTCAATATCCTGATTTAATACGCTTTCAAGTATATCGTCATCGCCAAAGCGTGTGCTTGTTACCTCTATTCTCTGCACAGAGGTCAGCTTGTCCTTTATAAGCTCCTGCATTGCCTTTTGAAGCTTCGGATAGCCGTCATAGCCTATTTCAACGGCAAATCTTACAACTGTCGATTCGCTCACCCCAACGGTCTCGCCAAGCTTTGACGCGGTCATAAACGCCGCCTTGTCATATCGCTCCTCTATATACTCCGCTATCCTCTTTTGACCCTTGGAAAGCTTGCTGCGCATATTCTCAATCTTTTCAAACAAATGCTCCATTGTACCTTCCGCCTCTCAAAAAAATCATAAAAATAATGTGCACTTCTTTTATGATAATTTTAATACTATTTTTAATTAAAATCAAGAAAAAAGAATTTTTAATTAAATGCGGCAAATGCGGCGTTTGCCCTACAATTTAATAAAGCATTGACAATACGGCTTTAATCGGTTATTATAGTAGAGCACTAAAGTGAAAGAGGTAATTGGGAATGATCGGTGTTATTGATTACGGCGCGGGTAATCTGCAAAGCGTATTCAAGGCTTTAAGGTTTATAGGGTCAGAGTGCAAAATAGTTGACAGCAAGGAGGAGCTTTTCAGATGCGACGGCGCGATACTGCCCGGCGTAGGCTCATTTGCAGACGCAATGGACTGTATGAAAAAAAGCGGACTTGTTGACGCAATTAAAGAATATGCAAACGGCGGCAGACCGTTTTTGGGAATTTGCCTTGGTCTTCAGCTTCTCTTTCCAAAAAGTGAGGAAAGCCCCGGCGCAAATGGTCTTTCCCTGCTTGACGGAGATATAACGAAAATCCCAAATGCGGACGGCTCGCTGAAAATTCCCCATATGGGCTGGAACTCAATAAGCATTAAAAAGCACGACGGAATTTTCAAAAACATTCCCGATGAAAGCTATGTGTATTTTGTGCACTCATATTATCTTACAGCATATGACAAGTCGATTGTTGCCGCAACGACCGACTACGGTACAAAAATTGACGCGGCAGTTGAACGCGGCAACATAATAGCAACTCAGTTTCACCCGGAAAAGAGCGGAAAAATCGGGCTTAAGATGCTTAAAAACTTTGTTTCGATGACTAAATAACTTTATTTATAAGGGGTTTTTATATGTACGCTAAAAGGATAATACCCTGTCTTGACGTTAAGGACGGCAGAGTGGTAAAGGGAACAAGCTTTGTAAATCTTCGTGACGCGGGAGATCCTGTTGAGGCTGCCGCAGCATATGACAAACAAGGCGCCGACGAGCTTGTTTTTCTTGATATAACAGCCTCAAGCGACTCACGCGCCATTGTTACAAATATGGTAAGCGCAGTTGCAAACAGTATTTTCATCCCGTTTACAGTCGGCGGCGGAATAAGAAGCGTTGACGATTTCACCGACATTCTCAGAGCCGGAGCGGACAAGGTTTCGGTAAACTCGGCGGCGGTGAAAAATCCGAATATATTAAACGAAGCGTCATACAAATTCGGCAGTCAATGCGTAGTATGCGCCATTGACGCTAAGCGAAGCACATCAGGCTGGGAGGTTTATATAAACGGAGGCAGGATACCGACAGGTATTGACGCCGTTAAGTGGGCAATTGAAGCCGAAAGCAGAGGAGCCGGCGAGATATTGCTTACGAGTATGGACTGCGACGGACAAAAGCAGGGATATGACCTTGAGCTTACAAGGGCTGTTTCCGAAAGCGTGGGCATACCCGTTATTGCGTCCGGCGGCGCCGGCGCTCTTGAGCATTTTTATGACGCCTTTACCGTCGGCAAGGCAGACGCCGTTCTTGCCGCCTCGCTTTTCCATTTTGGCGAAATACCTATTCCCTCGCTTAAAGAATATCTTTCCGAAAAGGGAATACCGATAAGAAAATAAACCGAAGCGCCTTTGAGCATACATAAGCTCGAGGGCGCTTTTTATCGCCGCATAAAAAGGCTTAGCCTTACACGGCAGGTTTTATATAATGATTATTATTTTATAGTATATTTTCTTCAGCATTCCGCAGCGCGAATATATTTTATCAGCGCATTGGTCTGCATAGCTTTTTAATTTTTCCGTTTCGCTCCGATTTAAGATGTGTCTGCTGAATTTTGCCTTTTCGGCTATATCTCTTATCTCACTCGGCACAGGCTCTTTCAGGCAAGCGGAACACTTTAAAATATATTTAAATATATAAAGAGCGCTGCGGTTCCTGTTATTAAGATTAAAGCGCCTTCGCCTTAAGAAAACGACAATAAGGTATCTCAGTTCTAACGCGAGAGCAAGAGAAAGAATTATTGCAAGCACAATAATAACGTATATTCCGTTATTGTTCGTTGAAACGGTAACGCTTTGGCTGTTTTCATCGGACTCCTGCTCGGACGATGAAGCAGCCTCGGTGCTCCGGCTCTCGGTTTGTTCATATTGTTCGTCGGATTCATCCGTCGCGCCCTCGGTCTGCTCATCAAACGGTTCCGCGTCATCATACGCCGCCGGCGTAAAGGACGCAGGCGTAGCCTCAAGCGGCACCCATCCGCAGCCGTCAATAAAATATTCGACCCATGCGTGGGCGTTGTCGGACGTGACGGTTGTATATGAGCCGCCTTTATTATAAACATAATAGCCTGTAACATATCTTGACGGAATACCGTATGCCCTGAGCATCATCGCCGCGGCGGTCGCAAAATGAACGCAGTAGCCCGTGTCGCTATCTGTAAACAGCCATGTCGCTATATCGCTGCCGGGAGTAACCCTCTCGGTTTCAAGAGAATATGAGGCGCTTGTTGATACGAGATTCTTTATATCCTGTATAAGATCAAAATCGTTCTCCGACGGATCTATACCGTATTGCTCTCCTATAGTGGTAAGAACAAATAGATTCTCCATGGATATATGAAGATAATTTTCATAAACAAATTCTCTGTATTTACCGTATTCCTCATCGTTACGGTCAATCTCCATCAGCTGAGCCTCATACGGCTTGTAATCAAGCTCATACGATTGAAGCGCGCCGTCGTTTAATATACATATATCGGCAAGCGCCGATATTCCCTCGTCGGAGCCGGACAGATAATACGGGGTGTAAAGCAGCTCCTCGGAATTTCCCGTAACTATTTTCAGACGTTTCTTTTCACCGGAAATATCTGTCATATTAAAAACGTTGTAATTTTCAGGGTAGTTCTTCATCTGCTCATCGCTAAGTATGGACCATACGTTATTTTCATAATTTGCATACGCCATACCCCTTAAATACATCATTCCCTCTTTGCCGCCGTTAAGCTGCATTACCGGCTGATGAACCTGCTGCAAATGACCCGCGTTGTTTAAATCCTCGCTTTCCCTGAGATTTTGACGTTCGATGCTGTCTTTGTTTATAATCACGGAATTTTTATCGTCTGTCTTTGCCTCTCCAAATCCCGCCTTATTTTTTATCTCCACAAGCATTTCATCCTGCCAGGGGCTTCGCTCAAAGGTACTTGGCGGATTAAACGCAAAAACAGACAAAAGTATGCCGAAAATCACCGCAAGGGCTCCTATTGAAAAGACTCCGCCGTATCTTAAGCTGTGCTTGTGGACAGACGAAACTATAATCAGCGTTCCGCAAAGCGCGAGCACAATAAAAAGAGGAACGACAGACGGACAGGTGTTTACGAGTATAAAGCAAGGGACAAGAAAAATTCCCGATATAAGAACAATCGGTAAAACCGACCTGATTTTCACAAGCGAAGCAGTAAAGAAAAACAACAGCAGTATTTCAAGGAGTATAAATAAAAGCGTGGCGCTGTGCTCGTAGTTTTCGCTTATAATTATACGGCTTTGAACAGGCAGATATTTTGAATATTCGCCGAGAACGCCGTTTACGGCGTATTCAAGCTGACCGACAATCTCCGATATTTTTAATACGATAAACAAAACATACAGGACTATCATCAAAAGAGAGCCGGCAAAAAGAAGTCTTTTTCTCTTTACAAGTAAAAAGAACAGGGAGAACAGTGCCGAGGAAAGAAATGAACAAACAAAAAGCGAAAGCAAGTCCAAATTAAGCGAAAACGAGGACGCTATGCACCAGAAAACGCACGGCGTCAGCAGCGCAAGCAAAACCGCGTCCGTAATACGGGAGAAGACGTTTTTCAAAGCTCGCTCACCTCCTCGCGTTCGGGTAAAATTGAATATATTACCGCATTGTCGGGAAGCGCCTTACGCTGCTGCTCAACAGCAGAATAAACGGAATAAAAAAATAAATCCACATCCTCCTTCGAGCGTATCGGCGCAATTATCCCCTTTGAGGATTCATATGCGTAAAATTCGGTTCCGGCGGCGATAAACTCGTTGCAGACATAGGCAAGCCTTGCAAGAATAAAGTCATTTTCCTCGGGCTCGTCGGTCATTTCAATTTTAACTATCAGTCTTTTGCAGATAGCCTCGCTCGGCTCCTTAACAATCAAATCATCGTATTTTGACGACAGCTTCCAGTGTACGTTTTTAAGGCTGTCGCCCTCGCGATATTGCCTCAGCTCATAAAAATCCGAAAAGCCGCCGCCCGGCTTTGGCTTGTAGCCTAAAATGACTGCCGAACCAATGTCCGGCATTACAGACGGTTTTTCCGGTATTGGCTTTATTATTACCTCGCTGCGGAATTTAAGCCGTACAGGCAGAAAAAATATTCCGCAAAAATCATATATCTTTCCTCTGCCAGCGCTTATTTTTAAGCAGCCGCAGTTTGAGGAAAGGCTGTGACAGCTTAATTTTACAGGTCTTTTTATTCTGCCGCCGTACTTAAAAATAATACTTTTTCGCCTTTCAATAAACGCGTTGTAGGTTTTAAATTTTATTTTTAAAAAGGGACAAATTATTCCCCTGCCGCTCGCGCTTTTAATACTGATGCTAAGCGGATGAAACTGTTCAAGCGATTTGTCGCATTCTGCGTAAAGGCCGTTTGCGGAAGCATAAATCATAAACGGCAGGCTCAACACAAGCGAAACAACCGGAACAAGCGCTACAACGAGAAACAAAAACCATGAAAACCACTCGTAGTACAGCACGCAAAACGCAAACGATGAGGCAAGCAGAATAATATAAATAATTATATTTCTAAGCATTTTTAAATCCTCGGCGGTTTTACACTTTTGAAAAGCTCGTTAAGAACGCTCTGCGCGTCCATATTTTTCGACGCAGCCTCAGAGCTTAAAATAATGCGGTGATTTATCGTGCTGATAAACACATATCCTATATCGCGCGGAGAAACATAGTCCCTGCCGGAGGCATATGCGCACGCCCTTGCCATAGCCGCAAGAGACAGAGTTGCCCTCGGACTTGCTCCGCGCCTGATAAGCGGACTGTTTCTTGTTTTTGAAACAAGCTCTATTATATATCTTGCTATATCCCTGTGAACGAACACGCTCTTTACCTGATTTTGCATTTCAACAAGGCGCTCCTTTGAGGCTATACATTGCACGTCCTCAAGCGGGTCGCTGCCTGAGCGGTTGATAAGCATACTGTATTCGGATTCTTTGTCGGGATAGCCCATGGTGATCCTCACTGTGAATCTGTCCGTCTGAGAATCCGGCAGCATCTGCGTGCCGGACGCACCAACGGGATTTTGCGTGGCTATTACGGTAAACGGCTGTTCAAGGGGATAAGATTTCCCCTCAACAGTCACCTGCTGCTCCTCCATAGCTTCAAGCAGGGCAGCCTGCGTTCTGCTCGACGTTCTGTTAAGCTCGTCCGCAAGAAAAAGATTGCAGAATACAGCTCCCCTTTTAAACTCCATCGTTCCCGTTTTTTTGTCATAAATAACAAATCCCGTTATATCCGACGGCAATGTGTCCGGCGTAAACTGGACTCTGCCGTAATTAAGCCCGAGCGCTCTTGAAAAGGCAAGCGCCATTGTTGTCTTGCCCACGCCGGGAATATCCTCAATAAGTATATTTCCATTAGTAAGTATTGCAAACAGAGAGGTTATTATCGCGTCGTCCTTTCCGTTTACAACCTTTTTCACTTCATTTAATACAGCTTTCAGCTCATTCATATTTTCACCTCGAATGTAATTAATAACAATTTTTAATAAAATAAGGCTTTTCGCCTTGTAAATTCATTATATAACACGACGCAATCTTTTACAACAAAATTAAACTAATTCAAAAAAACTTAACAAGTATTAATGTGTGAATCATCCCTTGTAACGACATAGCGATTATCGTCGCAAGCGTATGGCGAGATACTTTGTAAACAAAAGAATTTTATGATATAATACAAAGGGCATACAAATCAATACGGAGGATAAGATATGAGATTTAATATATTCACAGAGCGTATGGTTTTGACTCCACTCGGGACTGATTTCCTTCACTCAGTGAATGATTATGCTTTGGATTATGAAAACACAAAGTATATGTGTTTTCTGCCCAATACAAGTTCTGAAGAAACGCTTGATTTTTTAAAGAATGCCGAGTCAGAGTGGAACAAAGAAAAACCGAACTTCTATGAGTTTGCAATGCTCTGTCAGGACAGACACGTTGGTACGGTAAGCATATATTTTAAAAATGGCATTGGAGAGCTTGGATGGATTGTGAATAAACAATATTGGGGAAACGGATTTGCTTATGAGGCCGCAAAAGCTGTCATTCATTACTTTGCAGCCAATATTGGAACAACTCATTTTATTGCGCACTGTGACGCCGATAATATTGCATCATACAAAACAATGGAAAAATTAGGTATGGTACGCACAGGCAAATATGGAGGGCGAAAGAACAGGGCGGCAAAGCAAGAGTCCTTTGAATATCAGTATGAACTGGTGCTGTGAGGTCAATTATATTAAATATTTTCCTGAAGGAAGGATAAATTATGAGTACAAATATGAGCCTGAA
Source organism: uncultured Clostridia bacterium (assembly GCA_947595635.1). GTDB lineage: Bacteria > Bacillota > Clostridia > Oscillospirales > Acutalibacteraceae > UBA7067. Next base: position 1,893 of record CANQEU010000043.1, on the reverse strand, counting down.
AATAGCATTGCTGCAATTGCTGCCTGTAATTATCCCAAGGGACAGCCGGATTGTAACGGTCATTCAACGGTGTTTGACGGAGTTGCATGGTTAAGGAATGAACCGGAAGTACGGGATATGTGTATTCTCGAAGCACCGAAAGAGGAAACCGGCATTCGCTATATTCATATGACAAAGCTTATGGAGGTTTTAAAACTTTGATTAAAATACTTTTCGTTTGCCACGGCAATATTTGCAGAAGCCCTATGGCACAGTTCATTATGCAGGATATGGTGGACAAAAAAGGGCTTAGCGATAAATTTTTTATTGCCTCGGCAGCAACAAGCACCGAGGAAATCGGAAACGGCGTTTATCACAGCGCAAAAAGGAAGCTGAACGAAAACGGTATTTCCTGCGAGGGAAAGCGCGCCGTTCAGCTAAAAGCGCAGGATTACGAATACTACGATTATATAATTGCAATGGACAGCTTGAATATGCGCAATATTAAAAAAATAATAAAAACCGACGAGGACGGCAAAATACACAAGCTGCTTGACTTCACAGAAACAGGCGGCGACATAGCGGACCCTTGGTATTCCGGCGACTTTGACACCGCGTACAACGACATTTTAAGGGGCTGTAGGGCTCTGCTTGAGCGGTTAAGCGCAAGATAAACCGCATTTGATTTAATAGCGCGGAAATGCAAATTTTCTGACACACGACTTCAATCCATATTTTAAAGCCCTTATTTAAGTATTGTAACAAGCAAAAAATATTCTTGATATTTTTTCGATTTGTGATATTATTCTAAATATCAACACAGCATAAATTTAATTTTATAGGGGGAAATAAAATGAAAAAGCTAATTCTTGTATCTATAATATCATCATTGCTGATTTTAAACATATCCGCCTGCACCTGCTCAAATAACGAAGCGACGGGCAACGGTGAATCAGGGCAAATAATTTCAGATAATTCCTCTGTCGAAGATGAATACAGCGGAGCAGACGGCTCAGATGAAAATGAAGGCTCCGACGGTGTTGAGGAAAATGGCGACGACAGTCAAAGCGACGATGGACAGGAGATTTTGGATGACGGCGGAGAAACATCTGACAGTCAAAACGATATAAACGGCGATGAAGACGAGCAGTCATCGTCAGAATTGAGCGACGATACAGTCAGCTTTACAGGCAATGAAATAATCGGCGACTGGGCTCCTTATGCCGCGTCGAAAACCGATAATCCAGAAATTAAGGTCTCTGTTAAATCATTATTCGGAGATGATTTCCGCTTTGGCGGCGCAATATCTTTTAATGACGACAACAGCTTCTATGATACTATTATCGGAAGCCGAACGGGACAATACACCTTCAGCGACGGCGTTGTTTCGCTTTCATATGAGGACGGAAGCAATGTTGAGCTTTTGCTTACAGGTTATCCCGATTCACCCACACTTGAACAAACGATTGAATTTCAGGGTGAAAACGTAACGCTTTACTATACAATGTAATTTAAAAAATTCATTTCAGAAATTTTATTTTTTGATTATTACAATACAGCTTTATAAAGACAAAATTTTGAGGCGTGACTCTGCATCGGCAGGGCACGCCTTAGCGTTTTTTTGATTAAGCGCTCTATTACCGCGGCTTTGCCGACTTGCGCCGGCAAAGCCGCTACTTTTAAGTTAGATTTTAAACGGGGGAGCTGACGCTCCCCCGTAAGCCCCCACCTGCTCGTAGCAAAATTTGTTTAATTTTAAATTCGTGCCGCTGTCTGCAAAATCTTGCAACTAATAATCAATCTTCCCTCACGGGGCAGAATGCCGAGCGCAAACGCTCCAAGGCAAGCAAAAGCTTGAAAGTAAATATCCCATAAACGAGAGATGTTTCCGAACGAAATAAAATGTTTCGGGGC
>CANQEU010000042.1 GCA_947595635.1 uncultured Clostridia bacterium | reverse complement strand
GATTACAGGCGAATGATAGTTTTATATTGCTAACAGATAATGATTTAAAGTAAATAAAAATAATAAATTTTTTATAAAAAGAAGCCTGCCCGGCACGAGGGCGAAGTAGAATTAAAATCTTATTTTTCAAAGCATAAAAGCTTTAATTTAAAATAAAATTTAGTTTTGCACCTTTTGACCGCAGCGTTACCGACTTGCGCCGGTAACGCTGCTACTTTAATATTATGTTATATTAAAGGGGGAGCTGACGCTCCCCCTTTAAATCCCCCTTTTATTCGCTCAAAAAAATACTTTGATTTTAATTCAAATCATGTTGTAAAGGCTTATTCACGGGTATAAAAGCATAATTTAGCAAAATTCCCTTGTGCGAGAATGATGAGGTGCAGGAGAAGCGAAGCTTCTCCTGCAAAAAAATAAAATCTTAAGCAGCAGTCCCGCTGCGCAGCAGCGCTGACTGCGGTTCAAGGACGACACAGTAAAAAATATTTTTTTGATGAGGCTCTCGTTGACCGCAGCGTTACCGACTTGCGCCGGTAATGCTGCTGCTTTAATATTATGTTATATTAAAGGGAGAGCTAACGCTCCCCCTTTAAATCCCCCTTTTATTCGCTCAAAAAATACTTTGATTTGTAAAGGCTTATTTACGGGTATAAAAGCTTAATTAAGCAAAATTCCCTTGTGCGAGAATGATGAGGTGCAGGAGAAGCGAAGCTTCTCCTGCAAAAAATAAACACTTAAGCAGCAGTCCCGCTGCGCGGCAGCGCCGACTGCGGTTCAAGGATTGGGATTGCAAAGGCAAAAACGCTTTTTTGACAGACTGAGAGGCGCCCTTTGGGCGCCTCTTTGCTTAAAAATCGCTCTGCTTACTTTATTGCTTTTGTGTTGATTTCTTCAAGCGCCGTTTCAAGGAACTGCTCAACGCTCATTGAGCCTATATCTCCGTCCTTGCGTGAACGAACGGAAATTGTGCCGTTCTCTATATCCTTGTCGCCCATAAGTATCATATACGGCACCTTTTCAAGCTGTGCCTCTCTTATCTTATAGCCTATCTTTTCGCTTCTGTCGTCAAGCTCGCAGCGGATACCCTTTTCTTCAAGCGCCTTTCTGACGTTTGACACAGCGTCGATATGTCTGTCGGCAATCGGCAGCAGCTTAACCTGAACAGGCGCAAGCCAAAGCGGAAAAGCGCCGGCATATTTTTCGATAAGAAGCGCAAGCGTTCTTTCGTAACAGCCGATAGACGTTCTGTGGATTATATACGGATTTTTCTTTGAGCCGTCCTTGTCTACATATTCCATACCGAATTTTTCGGCAAGCATTTGGTCTATCTGTATCGTAATCAGCGTGTCCTCCTTGCCGTAAACATTCTTTATCTGAATGTCAAGCTTGGGGCCGTAAAATGCAGCCTCGCCTATACCTATCGAATACGGTATTTCAAGGTGCTTCAAAATCTTCTCCATCTTGTCCTGAGCCTCGTTCCACTGCTCCTCGGTACCGATATATTTGTCCCTGTCGTTTGGATCCCACTGTGAAAAGCGGTATGACACATCCTCGTAAAGTCCGAGAGTTTTCAGCATAAAGGTTGTAAGCTCAACACAGTTTTTAAACTCGTCCTCAAGCTGCTCAGGCGTGCACATAAGGTGTCCTTCCGATATTGTAAACTGGCGAACTCGGATAAGTCCGTGCATTTCGCCGCTTGCCTCGTTTCTGAAAAGCGTAGAGGTTTCGTTATATCTGAGCGGCAGGTCACGGTATGAGCGCCCTCTGTTGAGATATGCCTGATATTGGAACGGACAGGTCATAGGGCGAAGGGCATATACCTCCTTGTCCTTTTCCTCGTCGCCAAGCACAAACATACCGTCCTTGTAGTGATCCCAGTGACCTGATATTTTATAAAGGTCGCTCTTTGCCATAAACGGCGTTTTTGTGAGCTGCCAGCCTCTTTTTTGCTCCTCGTCCTCAACAAAGCGCTGTAAAAGCTGAATTACTCTCGCGCCCTTTGGCAGCAGTATCGGCAGACCCTGTCCTATAACCTCTGAGGTAGTAAAAAGCTCAAGCTCTCTGCCGAGTCTGTTGTGATCTCTTGCGATAGCCTGCTGACGCATTTCAAGATATTCCTCAAGCATACTCGCCTTTGGAAAGGCTATTCCGTAAACACGGCAAAGCTGGGCGTTGTTGGCGTCGCCTCTCCAATAAGCGCCCGTGCAGTTTGTAAGCTTTATCGCCTTGACCGGCGATACGTTCATAAGGTGAGGGCCTGCGCATAAATCAACAAATTCGCCCTGCTTATAAAAGCTTATTTTTTCTCCCTTTCCGGCGTGCTCGTGAACAAGCTCAATTTTATACGGCTCCTCTCTGTCCTCAAGAAGCTTAAGCGCCTGCTGCGGCTCCTCGTCGAACTGCTCAAGCACAACGCCGCTTTTAACTATGCTTTTCATTTCCTGCTCTATCTTTTGCAGATCTTCGTTTGAAAACGGCTTTTCAACATCAAAATCATAATAAAATCCGTTGTCAATTGCCGGGCCTATCGCGCATTTTGCGTTCGGGTAAAGACGCTTTACCGCCTGAGCAAGAATATGTGACGCTGTGTGCCAGAACGCCTTTTTGCCGTCGGGGTGGTCGAAGGTTAATACCTCAAGCTCGCAGTCCTTATCTATAACTGTGCGCAAATCCTTAAGCTCTCCGTCTATCCTGCACACGCAGGCGGATTTGAAAAAGCCGCCGCCCATTGATTTTACAATTTCCGCAACGGTGCTTCCGCTTTCAACCTCTTTAACGCTGCCGTTTGACATTTTAACATTTACCATTTTTTCCGCCTCTTTCATAACAATATTAAAAAAATAAAGCCCCGTCCCGAAAGGGACGAGGCTAAAGCCCGTGGTTCCACCCAAATTCAGCAGAGAAATTCTGCCCTTTTCAGCCTTTAACGGAGCCGACCGTTACGCCTTGATTCGGCGCAAAGCTCAGGAGTGGTGTGAAAATCTCGCGTAAGGCGCGCTTTACAGCCAACGGGCGCGCTCTCTGGACGTACGCAAATGAAATTTTCCGTCTCCGTCACAGCTTTTTTCTCTATGCAACTATGCTATCACTCTTTTTTTATGTTGTCAAGAATAAATTTATTCATCGTTTCCGTCGCTGTCGCCGGTTATTTCGTCGATAAGGCGGTTTATATCGTTGAGATCAACGTCATAGGAGCCGTTGCCGCCTTCTTCGGGTTTTTGCCCGCTTATGTCGGATACCTCGTCGTTGTCATAGTCTTCGGGATATTCGTTATCATAATCGACTTCGTTTGCCGGAGCGTTGCTGTCGCTTTCGGCGTAAGCGTCTGTATATTCGTCGTCGTCATCCAAATATTCTTCTCTTATATTAACAAGCATTTCAGGGTCGTCAATACTGCCGTTTGCAAGCTGTCTTACTATCTCGTCGCTTTCATCACGGTCAATGCTTTTCATACTCTGCTCCGCCTTGCGCATAAGAGGATCCTCGCTTTGCTCTTCAAGGGAAAACTCGGCTTGATATTCCTCTTCCTCGTCTTCCTCTTCTTCTTTTTTCTTAACTATGCCGGCTTCCTCATATTCCTTTCTTGTGCGCTCCCTCATCCCTCTTGTAAGCTCGATAAGCAGGAACAGCGCAAACAAGGATAGGAAGAAAAATTCGTAAACGCCAAAGTACGAGGAAAGGCTGAATACGCCGTTGCGCAAATCATAAACCGTGTGTGAAACCGTGTATGCAACGCTTACGAGAATAAGCATCATTCCGTAAACAAAGCTGCCCTTTACAGCGTGCTTTACAACTAATTTTAAATAGAGCATTCCGCAGTTGAAAAGGAACATTGTTGCAAACGCCATAAAAACAATATCGGACATATCCTTTGATTCCGATGAAATCCGAGTGTCGTTTAAAAACGAGATAAAGGTTCTTGCAAAGCCCCACAATGCCGGCAAAAGCATAAGCGCAGGAGCGGATTTGGCACGGTTTTCGCCTGTTAAAGACGATATTCCGATAACGGAAATGCCAATAGCGCCGCCCAAAGAAAAAACAGCGTCTATCAAAACCTGAATATTTATTCCTCCAAAAAACATTGTAACAGCGTCGGCTATTAAAAACACGGCAGCCAGAAGAGCGAATATTCCTGCCGGAATATTTCTTTTTATCTCATATCTTGGCGAGGTTGCCTTATCCGAGGCTGAAATCAAAAGAAGAATTATAAATGCCGCTATTACTATAACCGCAAAGCCTATTGTGATTGAGCCGCCGCTCAAAAGTCCGGCGTTTACACCATTGGGGTCGAATATCGCCTGATATAATTTAAGCATTACACCGCTGACAAAAAGCGGTATAAAGGGTATCCACATCAGCTTGGTTTTCAATTACAGCACTCCCTTAATACATATCCGTAGTAATAAATATTTTTTCTGTAAATATAATCTGAATATAGGCAAAAGACCTATGACGTATATCGAATTGACACGGTCGCATATGCCTGCGCCGAGAAATCGGAGAGCAGGTCTTTATGCTCCGTTTTAAAATTGCAATACTTTATATATTTTAATTCAAAATTATAATATTGTCAACACAAGAGACGGCGGCTGAACAGCAAATTTACACACATGGCGAGTGATAATTATGAAAAAACTTATAACCGGCATTCTTGCACTTTTTTTGTTAATGGCGTCAACTCCGGCGATAGTCAGTATACCAAAGGCGGCTTCATCGTTATCGTCTGCGGCGGAGGAGGGAGAAGGTATTGACAAGACAAGCCCGAAAAATGGCGGGTCGGAAAATGAAAAATCAAAAAACGGCGGTAATGCCGACGGATTTCTGCTTGCCGAAGAGAACGGCAAGGTTGATGATATTACGGCGTTGGACGCGCTCACGGGCGCGCTCTCGTCTGTTATGCCGCAAGACTGCATAAAGGAGGCGGGCTATGCTTTGTCATCGGCGATATATTCAAGAATGCTTTATCTTAAAAACGAAAGAAACGGCGCAAGGAGCGCCGAATCTGCCGAGCTTTCAAAAGGCACGGACGGAAAAATAGTATATCTTTCAAAGAATGAGATCATAAAGCGTTTCGGCGATGATTTTTATGCCTTGTGCAAAGAATATGCGCAGTACGGAATAAAGCACGCCGTAAAATATAAAGGGAAGCCGTTTGACGCGCGAATATTCAATTCCTGCGGCGGCTCCACAGAAAGCTCGGAGGATATTTTGGAAACCGCACTGCCGTGTCATGTAAGCGTGCCGAGTCCGTGGGACCTTACGGGCGATATAACAAGCGAAACGTCATATTCGTTTGCCGAGGCAAAAAAAATAGCGGAAAAGAGTTTTAATGCGGAAAATATCCCGTCAAGCGCGGAAAAATTGATAAAAATAAAAAACACCTCGCAGAGCGGCACGGTGCTTAAGGCAGAAATATGCGGCACGGAGGTAAGCGGTACCGATATAATGAAGGCGTTTTATCTGTGCAGTCCGAATTTTAAAATCAAAGGTGATAAAAACAAGCTGACGTTCATTGTCACGGGAAACGGCATACCTGTCGGAATGAGTATATCCGGAGCGGAAGGAATGGCAAGGCAGGGGGCAAGGGCGGAAGAAATACTGTCGCATTATTATCCCGGCTGTACGCCGTCCGGCTCAGGCTGAGGCTTAGCTATTTGTGATATTTTCCGCCGGATGAGATTTGAAAGGCTCTGTATATCTGCTCCAAAAGCATAATGCGAGCAAGCTGGTGCGGAAACGTCATTTTAGACATAGAAAGCTTTAAGTCGGCTCTTGCTTTCACCTCGTCGCTCAGCCCATAAGAACCGCCGATAACAAAGGATATGCTGCTTTTGCCTGAAACGGCGGCGCTTTCAAGGTGCTCGGCAAGCTCCTCAGACGACATTTGGAAGCCCTCTATGCACATGGCTATAACGCAGCCGCACTTTTCAAGCCTTTGCAAAATTCTTTTTCCCTCCGCGTTTATAACGCGCAGTATTTCAGACTTTGACGGATTTTCCGCGCAGCGCTCCGCCGCAAGCTCAGTTATTTCAAGCTTGCATGACGAGCCGAGCCGCTTCGAGTATTCAAGGCAGGCGTCCCTGAGATATTTTTCTTTAAGCTTCCCCACACATATAATATTTACGCTAAGCATTTAAATCAGAATACTCTCGCCGTTTGTTACAGGCGGAGCCACAGTCAGTATAAAATCCTTATTTCTTTTCATTCCGTTTTTTGAAAGCTCGAACAACGCCGTGCTTTCGGCTATTACAGGCATATTGTTTTCACGGCTTAAGTGAGCCAATATAAACCTCGTTGAGCCACTCTCGACAAGCTTTGGCAAAAGTCGGGAGCAGTCGTCGTTTGAAAGGTGTCCGCAGTCGGACAGTATCCTGCGCTTGAGCGGATAAGGATATATTCCGTTCATCAGCATTCCTATATCGTGATTTGATTCTATTATAACTGCGTCGCAGCCGGATATTTCTTCATATATTTCGTCGGTTATTATTCCCGTGTCGGTAGCAAGCGCAATTTTTGTTCCGTCAGACATTTCAACGGTATAGCCGACGCTGCCTGCGCAGTCGTGTGAGGTAGCAAACGGCTTTACAAGCATATTTTCAATTGCCGTTCCCTTTTTGTCTATAACAGAGCTGTCGATTTTTTCGTTTATCGCTCCGAGTCTGTCGAGTGCGGAAAGCGTTTCGCCTGAGGCGTAGACCTTTATATTGTGACGTGAAGCAAACACCCGAAGCCCCTGTATGTGGTCGGAATGCTCGTGCGTTACAAAAACTGCGCGTATGCTTTTTATGTCGATATTATTATCCTCAAGAGCGCCCTCTATCTGCTTTGCGCTTCTTCCGGCGTCTATAAGTATTCCGTTACCCGCGCCGCCTATGTAATAGCTGTTACCCTTGCTGCCGCTGAAAAGCGGACAAATTCTTGCCATTATCTCACCTTTTTCGGATTTTTTAAATTCATACCGCAGTTAATATTAAAGCCGAGGCGAAGCGCTAAGCTCTTGTCATAAGGGCTATGCTTTGTGCTTTAAATGCTTTATATTAAGCCGTAAAGATTGCTTAAACCCCTCCGCCAAAAGCATCACAGCCTTTGACGAAGGGGTATCAGCCGTTTAAGCTATAACGACCTGTGTAGTGGTCATTGTTCTTTTTTTTGTAATGTCGGCTCCGAGTCCTCTGAGCTTTTCAACTATATTTTCATATCCTCTTTCAACATAGCCTATATTTTCTATCTCGGTCGTACCCTTTGCGCAAAGACCGGCGATAAGCATTGCCGCTCCTGCTCTTAAATCGGTCGCCTTGACCGGCGCCGCTTCAAGATGATCTACGCCCTCAATAAACGCTACCTTGCCCTCAACGCTTATTTTTGCGCCGAGCCTCGCAAGCTCCGAAACATACTGAAAGCGGTTTTCCCATACGTTCTCGTGAATAACGCTTATGCCGTTTGCAATTGTAAGCATTGCCGCAAACTGCGGCTGCATATCTGTCGGAAAGCCGGGGTGCGGCATTGTTTTTATCGTGCATTTTTTAAGCTTGCCGTCGCTTATTACCCTGACCGCCTCGTCATACTCCTCAACAGAAACTCCCATTTCCTGAAGCTTTGCGGTTATCACTTCGAGGTGACGCGGTATAACATTGTTTACAACCACGTTGCCGCCTGTCGCCGCCGCCGCAACCATATAGGTTCCTGCCTCTATCTGGTCGGGGATAATAGAATAGGTAGTACCCTTAAGCGAACGCACGCCCCTGATTTTGATTGTATCGGTGCCGGCGCCCTTAATATTTGCTCCCATTGAATTAAGGAAGTTTGCCAAATCGACAATATGCGGCTCCTTGGCCGCGTTTTCTATTTCGGTATAGCCCTCCGCCTTAACTGCGGCGAGCATTGCGTTCATTGTTGCGCCGACAGAAACAACGTCAAGATAAATTTTGCCGCCTACAAGCTTATCGGCTTTTATTTTTATAACTCCGTTTTTCAAGGTATGTGTTGCGCCGAGCGCCTCAAACGCCTTTATGTGCAAATCAACGGGACGAACGCCGAAATTGCATCCGCCCGGCATTGCAACCTCTGCCTTGCCGTATTTGCCGAGCAGCGCGCCCAAAAGATAATAAGACGCTCGCATACCCTTTACCTGTTCGTAATTTGCAATATGCGTAAAAATAGTAGTTGGGTCTATATAAAGCGAGGACTTGTTAATGTTTTTTATCGTCGCGCCCAAGCCCTGCAAAATATTTGCGATAAGCGCAACGTCGCTTATGTCCGGAACATTCTCAATACGGCAGGGAGAATCTGCAAGAATAACTGCCGGAATAATTGCAACAGCGGCATTTTTTGCGCCGCCGATAGAAACCTCTCCATTCAGTCTCTTACCGCCGTTAATCACATATTTTTCCAAATGCGATACACTCCCAATAAAAATATATATTGTCAAACTCAGCCCGACGCAGCACAAAAGGACGTGATTAAAAGCTCCTTTTGTTAATACTGTGTAAACCGCCGATAGAAAAATTAATCACTTTAAACAAAAGTTTTAACATTTAGATGATAATACAAGTGGGCGTTGTTGTCAATATAATTTGACCTCGCTCAAATCAATTTCACTATTTTTGTCACATTTTGCTTTTATATTGCCTTTAAATATATTCAAAATTTCATATGGCTCTCAGGACTTTTCGCTGATTGCTTCTTTTGTCGTTTCAATAATACTCTTAAAATATTCGCCTATGCTCATATTCGTTTCTTCGCTTCCGTCATACTCATCCTCCATACTGAAGAAGAAGCGTTCGTTGTCGGCGTTTTCAAATTCATCATCCGGCTTTGTGACGTCGCCGTAATTATTCTTCGCCTTATCGTAGTATTTTTTGAAGTTATCCTCGCTTAACCATTCGCTTTCCGAAAGCTTCTTGATTTTTTCCGTGTATTCGTCAAGATAATAGCAGTCGTCGTCCAAAATGGTAAGCCGATAAAGCGGATTCATCTGCGCCGAGCGGTTTCCTGCCGCCGCGGGAGAGTAGGGCGAGGTTTTGGTCATGGCGTTGCCGGTTGGGTTCCAGCCGACGCAAATTCCCATTACCCTGTCGCTGTCATAAGGAATGAACACAGCCTTGCCGTCGCTCTTGCGGAAATATACATAGTGATTATTATAGTTGTTTCTCATATCGTCGGGGTCGCCGGCAAAATAGCTTGCCGCGGCAAAGCTTATAAAGCTGTCTGCGTCTATTACGCTTTCAAGCTTATCTTTTGTAACATCGGGATCGTTTATAACCTCCAGAAGGTTTTTAAGCTTTTCGTGCTTGCTCGTTTTTTTGTTTGTTTTAAGGTCGAAATTATAGCTTGTTCCCTCGTCGGCGTCCTCTATGCCGTATGTTACGTTCGATTTATAATTGGCAGGACTCATAGTCCACGCCGCCTTGTATAAATCTCCGCCCCAGTCCTCCTCAGGGAAGTTGCGCTCGATAAAATTGTTGTCTATCTTTTCGTAAATAGTATATACTCCGCAGTATTTACCGCCGAAGGTCGTTGCCGCAAGATTCATTCTTTGCGCTATTACGTTGTTGCTTCTGAACATTTCGTTTGTGTAGTATTCCCTTAAATACGTATTGTCATAATTTTTGTTCCATTTCAAATCAATGCCGTTGAGTGTCGCGAACGTCCTCTTTTTGCGCTCGTCGCGCTGCTCCGGGGTATCCCATTTTTTTGCGCTGTCGCCGTAATACTTTTCGTCGTCAAAGGTTTCGTCAAAGCTGAGCTTTAAATGTATAAGGTTATACATATCCTTTTTGTCGGTATCGTAAAAATCGCTGAGTGAAAGATTGCCCTTCATTCTTACGCCTACCTCGTCTATCTCGTATTTCTCATCTCCTATTTTTACCGTGACCTTATCTGCCATACGGTAAATAGGCGACTTTGAATTCATTTCTGAATATTTTTCGTAATCCTTCTCCATTTTTGCAAGCTCATCGTCGCTTATATCAATGTTAATTTCTACCTTGTTGTCAAGATTGAAAAGGCTTTGATATATTTTCTCGTCAAGAGATACCTGTTGTGAATCGCACGAACAGAGAATGGACGCCGACATAGCAAGAGCCAAAGCCGCGCTTATTATTTTACTGCCAAGATTTTTCATTTAACTGCCTCCTAATTATTCTGCCAATATTTTCTGTCAAGATTCCTATATTGTACTGCCTCTGCTATATGCCTTGAGCTTATGATTTCGCTTGCGTCAAGATCGGCTATCGTTCTCGCGACCTTCAGCACCCTGTCGTATGCTCTTGCCGAAAAGCCCATTTTTTCAAATGCTGTTTTCAGCATTGACGACGCTCTGTCGTCCATAACGCAAAATTCTTTAAGCGCCGCAGGAGTAAGTCTGGCATTGCACCTTATTTCGCTGCCCTCATACCTTTTGCGCTGTATCTCTCTTGCGGCGTTTACTCTTTCCTTGATTTGAGCCGAGCTTTCGCCCTGCTGTTTTGAATTTAATTCGTCGTAATTCACCGCAGGCACCTCAACGTGTAAATCGAGCCTGTCAAGAAGCGGCCCCGAAACACGGGAAAGATACCTTTGAACAGCGCCCTTGGCACAGGTGCAGCTTCTCGTTGGATGCCCGAAATAGCCGCAGGGACAAGGGTTCATAGCCGCCACAAGCATAACTGAGCATGGGTATGAAAGCGAACCGCTCACCCTTGAAATTGTAACTACCCCGTCCTCTATCGGCTGCCTGAGCACCTCAAGAGAGCTGCGGTTAAACTCCGGGAGCTCGTCAAGAAACAGCACCCCGTTATGCGCAAGAGAGATCTCGCCGGGCTTTGGAACAGTGCCGCCGCCGGAAAGTCCGGCCGCTGAGACCGTGTGATGCGGAGAGCGAAACGGCCGTTCGCTTATAAGCGGAGCGCCCTTTGGCAGGGAACCTGCAATTGAGTGTATCTTTGTAGTTTCAATCATTTCGTCAAATGTCATATCGGGAAGTATAGAGGGCAATCTTTTTGCAAGCATACTTTTTCCGGAGCCGGGCGGCCCTATAAGGAGTATATTGTGTCCGCCTGCCGCCGCGACCTCCATTGCCCTTTTTGCCTCAAGCTGACCCTTGACCTGTGAAAAATCCGGGTATTCATCTGTAATGTTCTTTATCTGAGGCGCGGGAACTGAGGCTTTAATTTCCTTTTTGCCGGTAAGGTCTGCGTATAACGAGGCAACGTCCTTCACGGCTCTTACTTCTATTCCCGAAACCACCGCTCCCTCACAGCCGTTTTCATACGGGACATAAACTCTCTCAAAGCCGCACTGCCTCGCCTTTATAACCATTGGAAGAACTCCTCTTACGGCACGCAGACTGCCCGAAAGCGACATCTCGCCTATAAACGCGTATTTGGGGCTTACTCTCGGCAGCTGACCGGTAGCCTGCATTATTGCCGTTAGAATTGGCAAATCATAAAAGGGCCCCTCCTTTTTCGTGTCGGCAGGGGCAAGGTTTACCGTTATCCTGCCGAGCGGAAAATCAAATCCCATATTTTTAAGCGACGCCCTTACCCTGTCACGGGACTCCTTTACAGCGGTATCGGGCAGCCCCACTATATCAAACGAGGGCATACCGCTTGAAATATCAGCCTCGACTTCCACGACATACGCGTCAAGTCCGAAAAGTCCAAGGCTTTTGCATTGTACGACCATTGCACTCAGCTCTTTCGGTATTTTATTAGGCGCAAAGCCGTTGTAAGACCGTCTTTAGGCGGCATTGCGCGTCTGCCGCGGCGTAGCGCTTGATTTAAAGAAGCGCTGCTCAAAAATTAAATACAGCGGCGGCATTCATACGTTAAATTTTATCATATTAATTCTATCATATTATTAAATAATTTTTTCTTCGCAAATTAGACAAACTTTTTATATTCAATATGTAAAAATTAACTTAATAAGCCTGCCAAAACGAATATCTTTAATATGCCGTATAATAATAAAACCGTCTTTAATTCCGCAAAGGAATAAAGCGGCGCATTTTTATACATTAAAGAGAAATATTGTATATAATTTCCACCCCTTTATTGGTAGAGTATCACATATATTGCGAAAAATGTTGACTTTTTTTCGGATTTAAAGTATGATTTTATATTGTAGGGCAAAATATGACGATTATTGTGCGAGGGTTATTGTATGCACGGCAAAGACATTAGCTGCGTTGATAAGGATTTAAGTGACGAGCAGCTGATTGAAAGCATTCACAGCGGAACGGAAGGGGCGTTTGAGCTGTTGTCGGAAAGATATGCTCCGATGATTTACGGCAAGGCGTCCGATTTTGAACGAAGCATAGCCACGCTTGAACGTGACGACCTTGTTCAGGAGGCGTACATCGCCTTTCTTCAAGCGGTGAACAGATACCGACCTGAAAAAAACGTTGGGTTTAAAACATATGCCAACCGCTGTATTTATAACAAGCTTGTGTCGATTTATAACAGCGAAAAGCTTAAAAAGAAGATACCGTATGACTGTATAGTTCCGTTGGACAATGAAAATCAGATTATCGGAAATTCTTTTAATCCGGAACAGCGGATTATCGACGACGAGGGCTTTGCGGTGCTTCAGGAAAAGATAAGCAAATCTCTTTCCTCCTTTGAGCAAAAGGTTTTGTCCCAATATTTAAGCGGCAGCTCTTATGTTCAAACGGCACAGTCGCTTAATACAACCGTAAAGGCAGTTGACAATGCGCTGACAAGGATAAGAAAAAAGCTGAGAGGTCAAAGCGCATTTGACTGATATATATATCCCCGTAGCTTACGCAGAGCGTTGTATAAACAAAGGCAGTGGTGCGACTCCACTCGTGGGATAAAACAAATAACCAAAGAGAGGTAAAACAAAATGTACGAAGACAAGACCCTGACCTGCAAGGAATGTGGCAACGAGTTCGTGTTTACTGCAGGAGAGCAGGAGTTCTATGCGGAAAAAGGATTTGTAAACGAGCCGCAAAGATGCAAGGCTTGCAGAGACGCACGCAAGAATGCCAGCAGAGCCGACCGTGAAATGTTCACAACAACGTGTGCTTCATGCGGCCGTGAGGCAAAGGTTCCGTTCAAACCGAGAGAGGATCGCCCCGTATATTGCAGCGATTGCTTTGCAAAAATTAAGGAGCAGGAATCTTCTCTTTAATACGTCTCCTTCAATGAAAACGTACTAATCACAAATTAACCCCCGAATTATTCGGGGGATTTGTGTTTTTTACGGCGTTTTTAAAAGAGTCCGATAAAATAAAGAGCGGAATAAACGGACTTTTAATAAGCAGGGTTATATTTACATTTGCCGTATTGATTTTGGAGAGCGGATGGGGTATAATATCATATATATGACGATGTTTGCAAATCAAGTCATAATATGTTAAAAACGGAGGAAAATGAAATGGCACAGATAGACAAAAATATGATAATAGGCGATATACTCGACATTGACGAAACAACTGCTCCCTTTTTCTTTGAAATGGGAATGCACTGTCTCGGATGCCCTGCATCAAGAGGAGAAACTCTTGAGCAGGCGTGTGCGGTTCACGGTGTTGACGCAGACGAAATGGTAAGGAAAATCAACGAGCATCTTGCCTCGAACTAAAGCGAAGGGTCATTTTTGCAAAATTATGTTATTAAGGCATCTCATCCGGCGTCAATGCTGTCGCCGGATGCCTTTTTACCTTCTTTACGGGGTGATATTTTGAAGCAAAAGGAGCTAAAGCTTGACGGCAGACTTTCGCTGTGTTCAGAGCTTGTGCGCAGCGGAGCAAATATAGCCGACATAGGAACAGACCACGCGTATCTTCCCGTGTTTCTTGCGCGCAGCGGAAGGATAAACCGCGCTATAGCAGCCGACATAAATCAAAAGCCGCTTGAATACGGCGCAAAAACGGTAAAGGAATACGGCTTATCGGATAAAATTGAAATTCGCCTTTCAGACGGACTTGACGCAGTGTCCCCGAATGAGTGCGACGATATAGTGATAGCCGGAATGGGCGGAGAGCTGATATGCTCTATAATCGACAGGGCAGGCTGGCTTAGAGATCCGCTAAAGCATCTTATATTACAGCCGATGACCCGTCATGAAACGCTGCGCTCATATCTTTATGAAAACGGCTTTGAAATTACGGATGAAAGGGCCGCGGAGAGCGCGGGCAGGATATACACCGTAATGCTTGCCGTGTATTCCGGAAATGTCAAGCGGATAACCGCCGCCGAGTCCTACATAGGAAAGCTTCAGCCGAGCCTGCGCAGGCTCGACAGACTTTACATAGACACAGCGGTCGCTTCTCTTGTTAAAAAAAGGGACGGTCTTTTGTCCGGCGGAGATTGCGGCGGCTTTAATTATGTCGCGAATATTATTGATGAAATTAAACGGTTAACGGGTGATGAAAATGACTGAGGCAAGAGAAATATACTCATACATAGATAAAATAGCGCCGTTTGAAAGTGCGCTTGATTTTGACAACGCGGGATTTTTGTGCGGCGATATTAACGCCGCGGTATCAAAGGCGCTTATATGCCTTGATATAACTCCATCGGTAGCGCAGGAGGCTCTAAAGCTTGGCTGCGAGCTTATAATAAGTCACCACCCGATAATTTTTAAACCCATGCGCACGCTTGAGGCGGACAGCGTGCCGTATATACTCGCAAAAAATTCGATAAGCGCTATCTGCGCACACACAAATCTTGACCTTTCGCCAATCGGCACAAACGCGCAGCTTGCGAAAATGCTGGGGCTCAGCGCAATTGAAAACGCAGACGGAGAATGCCTTGCGTTTGGAATTTTAAACGGGGAAATGTCGCCGAGGAATTTTGCAATTCACGTTAAAGAAAAGCTCGGCTGCAAGGGACTGCGATATACAAGCCCGAAAAAAACGATAAAAAGAGTTGCCGTCTGCACGGGTGCGGGCGGAGATATGATATACCGCTTAAACGGCAGGGCAGACGCATTTATAACGGGCGAGATAAAGCATCACGAGCTGATAGACGCGGATAAAATGGGGCTTGCGGTTGTCGATATAGGCCATTATCGCTCCGAATTTATAGTATGCGCACCGCTTGCTTCAATGCTCGGCAACAGATTTCCGAATACGGAATTTATAGTATCTGACAAGGACGTTGAGCCGACCGAATATCTGTAAAGCACACCGAGGCGCAAAGCAGCCGATAAAAAGACTTTTTTGTGTTGACTTAACTAAAAACAACGCTTATAATTAGAGTGTTAGCAATTTTGCAGACTATGTCTGCTTTTTAAATCGGATAAGCATGATAACCTTATTTATCGGCGCTATTCGATTATAACCGTCGCAAAGACCTTAAATGGGGGAAAATATTGCAACGGGTCATACAGTTACAGAAAGGATATGTTATTTATGAGCAGAGTTTACAACTTTTCCGCAGGGCCTTCAATGCTTCCTGTTCCGGTGCTTGAAAAGGCAGCGGCAGAAATGCTTGATTATGAGGGAAGCGGACAGTCTGTTATGGAGATGTCTCACCGTTCAAAGGTTTACGGCGGCATTATCGAGGGCGCAGAGGCACTTTTGAGGGAGGTTATGAACATTCCCGACAACTACAAGGTGCTGTTTTTGCAGGGCGGAGCGTCATCTCAGTTTGCAATGGTTCCGCTTAACCTTATGACAAAATCCGGCAAGGCGGATTATGTTTTGACAGGTCAGTGGGCTAAGAAAGCATACAAGGAGGCGTCACGCTACGGCGACGTGAATGTTGTTGCTTCGTCGGAGGATAAAACCTTCTCTTACATTCCAAAGCTTGACCCCTCAACCTTTACAAAGGACGCGGATTACTTCCATATCTGCATGAACAACACAATCTACGGTACGGCTTATCATCAGCTTCCTCAAACGGGCGACGTTCCTCTTGTTGCTGATATTTCGTCATACATTCTTTCACAGCCTATCGACGTATCAAAATTCGGCGTTCTGTATGCCGGAGCACAGAAGAATATGGCTCCTGCCGGCGTAACGGTAGTAATAATCCGCGACGACCTTATCGGCAATGCCATGGATATTACCCCGACCATGTTCAATTATAAAACTCACGCTGACAACGGTTCGATGTTCAATACTCCGCCGTGCTACACGATTTACATAGCAAAGCTTGTTTTGGAGTGGGTGAAAAATGAGGTCGGCGGACTTGAGGCGATGAAGGAGAGAAACGAAAAGAAGGCAAAGCTTCTTTATGATTTCCTCGATAACTCAAAGCTTTTCAAGGGTACGGTAGTTCCGGAGGATCGCTCTCTTATGAATGTTCCGTTTGTAACGGGCAACGACGAGCTTGATGCGCTGTTTGTAAAGGAATCCACCGCCAAGGGCTTTGCAAACCTTAAGGGCCACCGCAGCGTAGGCGGAATGCGCGCGTCAATATACAATGCTATGCCGTATGAGGGCGTTGAGGCTCTTGTAAAGTTTATGGCGGAATTTGAAAAGGCTAACGGCTGATTCAGACTATAATAAGGAGTAATCATACAAATGTATAATATAAAAACACTCAATAAAATTTCACCTATAGGGCTTAACCGCCTCGGCGCGGACTTCTGCTGCTCAGACGACGCGGCAGAGCCGGACGCAGTGCTTGTAAGGAGCGCTTCAATGCACGAGATGGAGCTTCCGCAAAGCCTGCTTGCAATCGCAAGAGCCGGCGCAGGAGTAAATAATATTCCAATCGACTCATGCAGCGAAAAGGGTATTGTCGTATTCAACACGCCGGGCGCTAACGCCAACGCCGTTAAAGAGCTTGTTATTGCCGGACTGCTTTTAAGCTCAAGAAAAATCACTGACGGCATAGACTGGGCTAAAACCCTTAAGGGCAACGGCGATATGGTCGGCAAAATGGTTGAAAAGGGCAAGAGCGCTTATGCAGGCCCCGAAATCAAGGGCAAAACACTCGGCGTTATCGGACTCGGAGCAATCGGCGCGCTTGTTGCGAACGCGGCATATGCTCTTGGAATGAACATCTGCGGCTACGACCCGTTTTTGTCCGTAGACGGCGCGCTCAGGCTGACTCCGGCTATGAAGCATTGCACGTCGCTTGACGAAATTTTTGCGCAAAGCGATTACATAACTATACACGTTCCGCTTACGCCCGACACAAAGCATGTTATCTGCAAGGAAAACATTGATAAGATGAAGGACGGCGTAAGAATACTCAACTATTCAAGAGCCGATCTTGTTAATTCGGCAGACGTTCTTGCGGCTGTTGAAAGCGGTAAAATCGCCGCTTATGTTACGGATTTTGCAACAGATGATCTTCTTTGCGTTCCCGGAGTTATCGCAATGCCTCACCTTGGAGCTTCCACACCGGAAAGCGAAGAGAACTGTGCGGCAATGGCTGCCGACGAGGTAAAGGATTATCTTGTAAACGGCAACATAACAAACAGCGTGAACTTTCCGAATGTCAATATGCCGAGAACCGGCGAAATACGCTTCTGCATTCTGCATAAAAACGTGCCGTCTGTATTACAGCGCAGCCTTCAGGTGCTTAGCGACAACGGCGCAAATGTTGAGAATATGGAAAACAAATCAAGAAAAGATTACGCTTACACAATTGTAGACGCAAGCGGCGCCGACGAGGCGCTGAGCGATTCAATAGCAAAGCTTGACGGCGTTTTAAGAGTAAGAGTAATAAAATAAATCAGATAATAACGGTGTTTAAAGCGCTGTATAAGAGAGCTTCTTATACAGCGTTTTTATTTGATATAATTTTTTAGCTTAAATTCATTCTGCTAAACTAATTTACGGGTATAAAAGGCTTAATCAAGAAAAATTCCCTTGTGCGGGAATGATGAGGTGGAGGAGAAGCGAAGCTTCTCCTGCAAAAAAATAAAATCTTAAGTAGCAGTCCCACTGCGCAGCAGTGCTGACTGCGGTTCAAGGACGACGCAGTAAAAAATATTTTTTTGACGAGGCTCTCGCCTACCGCAGGCAGACCGCCTTGCGGCGACCTGCCTGCTACTTTATATTTATTTATTATGCAAGGGGCTAAACGCCCCTTGCAACCCCAAAGCCTGCTCAC